>CAIJEA010000543.1 GCA_903819605.1 uncultured cyanobacterium
AAGATTATCTATTGGCTAAGCGATCGCAATATTTGCAACAGGAACAATGGCGATCGCAGTTACAAGAGGAAGTTCTTGACTATCGCCAGACGATCATTGATAGCTTAAATCCCGATCTCTATAAGCCCGAATTTCAACATGTAGAAACTCAAGGCTCAGAAGATGTGCGAGTTTATGCTTTGTTACCGCGATCGCAAGTTAAGTTTTTGCAAGATTCAGTGCGATCGTGGGAAGAGGAACATTCCCATTGGCAAATTGCATGGAGTGAGGCTTTGCCGCCTTATCACTTCTTGAATTAATACTGGTAGCGATATAATCAAATCAACCTGAGTATGGCAGAAGAACTCAAACAATCATGCAATCGCCTTGGAGAGTTATAGGAGATTAATTTCGATGATTGCCCAACCACAACAATTAAGCCCACAAGACGATCGACTTATCCTGTCGCCAGATGAATATCTTATTTGGGAAAGTAAGCAGGATACTAAATATGAATACGAAAACGGCAAAATTATTGCAATGACGGGTGGTACAGTCCCCCATAGTCAGATTCCTGCTAATTTATCGGCATTATTAATTCCGCACTTGCGTGGTAAGGGTTGCAAGATCACCATCAGTGATGCCAAAGTTTCTCTTCGATCTGGGAAATATTATTATCCCGATGTGGTTGTTTCCTGTGATGAGCGCGATCGCTTCTCTCGTGATTTTTTACAATATCCAACTCTCATAGCGGAAGTTTTATCACCGACAACGGAATCACGCGATCGCGGTATTAAGCAGCAAAACTATATGGCGATCGATACATTGCAAACCTATATCCTGATTACCTCCGAAAGTCCCAGAATCGAAGTTTATCAAAGACTGGATCGGGCTTGGGAATATCAATCTATTGCGATCGCTGAGAGCAATTTTGAACAAGAAGATCCGCTTATTCACCTAACCAGTATCGATCTCCAGTTTCCGCTATCGGCACTTTACGAAAATGTTGATTTTTTTGATGGCGATCGATCTCTAAAATAGTATCGTGAATCCCTCTTGCTGAAAGTGGCGATCGCCTGTTAATACTTCGGTGATATTCATTTGACGCATCACAGACATAGAAATGCAGTCAGTCATACTGTAACCTTTGTCGGGACGTTGTTCGTAAAGGTCAAATCCTAACTGTCTTAATTCAGGCATATAGGGAACAATCTCCATGTTGCGATCGCATTTCATACTGATGCACAAATTTAGAGCATTGTTTCGCAGGAAGATGCCTTCTTCTGCAAAATAGTTCAGGACTTCATCGATAATGCCATCTGTAACAACAAGATGAATATTTGGATGTTTTCTCCCATAATTTAATGCTGTGTGATGCCACTGATCCCTAGGATTTAGCATGGCGATCCAATAGTAAGTATCAGCAAGTATGACTCTCATGATCCTTTTTTGGGTGCGCCATAAAGATAATGATCGTGATTTTCTGCGCCATCAGTGGGCATAGTATCTAAGACCTCTTGAGGGATATCGCGCACAAGGTCAGCAGCAACTTCCCAAATAGGCTTATACGTCTCAGGTTCTTGAGATTGAAATTCATTTTGACGACGTTTTTTAGCGAATAAAACAAAGTCCAGAAACTCTTCTAAAAAGGCTTCTGGCGATCGCTCGATTTCTTGAATTAGCTTTTCTTTGGTGGTCATGATGGCTAAACTCGTTGACTTGAGACTATTTTGGCATAGTTTGATCTGACTGAATGGCGATCGCTTTGCTAACTTGCCCAGTAATTAATCGAGTGATCTATAATGCTGTCAAATCCTCTGATAATCTAAACTCATGGCTCAAGATACCTTGATTCCTTACATCTCGCGCCAAGCAGCAGAGGATTTACAAAATTCTTTTGCGAAGGCTTTGGCTGAACCTGCCTCGTATCCAGTGATGTTCTATATTTGGGGTATCGGTGGCGTGGGGAAGTCTACTCTGAAAAGACGCTTAGGAGAAACCTATCGACAACAGGCTGATTTTACAGAGGTATCGTTTGGATTAACTGAGGGGATTAATACGCCTATTGAGTTAATGGCAAAACTACACGCGCAGTTACCTCCATTAGCCTTTTGGCAAAGAGATCTCCTAGCAAAAGATCCATTTCAGGCTCTATACGATGAATATCAACAAATTGCCAATCAACTGCAAACTCAACCGATTGACGGGAAAAAGTCAGTAGATAAAGAACAGATAGATCAAGTAAAAAGTTTGCTCAAGGCGGGGGCGAGTGCATTAGGCGATCTGATGCCGATGTCGGGACTGAGTAAGCCTGTGCTAGAGACAACGGCGACAACTACGGTTGATATTGCAGGGATGTTATTGACGGAAAAGGATCGTTGGCAGCAGGTGTTACAACAGCATCGTGCGACAAAGAAAAATAAAGAATTACAGGCTTTGATGTTAGAGCCGATT
>CAIJEA010000544.1 GCA_903819605.1 uncultured cyanobacterium
AGAGTCCGATAATTATTAAATTAATCATTGATTGAGAATGATATGGGAATAATGAAGGCTAAGGTTGCAACAAAGCTTAAAGTGCGTCCAGTTGATTCTGCACAGCTTACACAACCTAATGAAACTATCGATGTCCCTGTAGGCAAGACCTATGGATTTGATAAGTTTGAGATATCTGACAATGGTCATTTAAAAGTTACACTAGCGGCTAATAGTGGGGTTTATTTCGTTTTTCCTCCGCATTGGGATGGACTAGCCCCTGCGATCGCGCAAATTGTGAGTCAAAAGCAAGCTGAAGCATTATTTGATAATTCAATTACCGACGTACAACTTCAAGATTTAAATTCTTGTCTGAATCGTTACAAGATTACTACCGCACCAAGGCTCAGGCATTTTCTCAGTCAAATTGCCCATGAGTCAGGTGGTTTGCAATATACACAAGAACTTGCTGATGGTTCAGATTATGAAGGTAGGGATGACCTCGGCAATGTCAATCCTGGAGATGGACCGAAATACAAAGGTGCAGGCGTAATCCAACTTACAGGCAGAGCGAACTATCAGGCTTTTAGTAATGCGATCGCCGATCCTAAAGTGATGGATGGGGTTACTTATGTTGCTTCTAAATATCCATTTACAAGTGCTGGATTTTGGTGGGACAACAATAATATGAATGCTCTATGTGATGGTGGTGCGACTGTTGAACAAGTAACTTTGCGCGTGAATGGCGGCTATAACGGTTTAGAAGATCGCCAGCATTATTACGATAAAGCTTGTGGCATTTTTGCATAGTTAGGACTTACGAAAAAACGACTTGAAACCCGCATTTTAACGTAGGGGCAATTCATGAATTGCCCCTACGTTTCATTCATTTGCGTAAGTCCTAATAGTCTTAATTGAGCTATCGCAAGAAGAGCTTGCGGTAGTTGCGGCTTATATCTATAGGCTAATACCTCCAACTCCAACCAATGAGAAAGGCGATCGCTAAATTAGCGATCGCCTTTCTCATTGGTTGGAAAAATTTTGACTTCCTAATAAAAAAGCCCCATGCGATCGTATGGGACTAAGAAGTTTTGGTAGTATCCACTGTCTTCAAGCGTAAAAACTGACTGCGACACAAGCTATTTTAAATACGTACCTAAGCTAAAAACTTTCTCTCGGAAAAGCTTCTAATCTTATGTTTGTCATTCTAGAGAAAAAAGATAAGTCGATACTTGGGTATAAAGATAAATCTTAATAAAAAGCGAGAGATGCGATCGCAGTGCTTTTCGATTAGCTTGTGCTACGGCAGTAGCCAGTTATCCTAGGAAAAAAGCAAAACCCAGAAGAGAGTTGCGGCGCATCGTGCCGCAACTCTCTTCTGGGTTTTATGTCAGCTATAGCTATAGTTAAAAAATGCTATACCAATCAAAACTAATAGTTTCCTGCCTTATTTGCCGTATCTTTGAGATTGGCATTAAAGAACATAGGAATGAACTTCTCAACAAAAGCAGAAGGATCTTTTCCCCATGCTTTCTTGAATAAATCAATTCTGGTCTTTTGCAATTCTGTGGAGAACAAAGTCTCAGGTAGTTGATCGATTAGATATTGAGGGCGTTCCCATAGAGGTAGAGTATCTGCGATTTTCAACAAATTCTCAAGACGGCGAACCTCTGCACCAGCGAGAACATCCATTTCTGATTCAAAAGCAGCTTGCTCGATCGCTACATATTTGCGTTTAGCCGCATCGACTTTAGCATGGTGAGCCTCACTCTTTTTACTAATCTCGGCAAGCTTGCGATTGCCCCAACGCACATGGGCTGCCTCTTCAGGCAGAATTTTCTCAATGGTTTCACGGATTTTGACATTTTCGGGAGTCTGTTCCACCTTCTTCAGCGAACGAATATGGGCGGCAAAATATTCACAACCACGCTTTTCCGCAACATTTATCCCAGCTAAGGAATCGATCACAAAGTCTTCAGGATCGGAAATTGGATATTTGCTCAAGCGCGAAAATTCATCAATATAGAGAGTTCCATCGGGTGTACCGATCTCCTCACCAAGATCGTATAGTAAATCAGTCAACCATGCAGCATGACGTGCTTCGTCAGATACATGATGAGAAAGGTCTTGAATCAAATCACGGGGCTTGCCATTAAGGAATTCAATCAGTCCAGTCAAGTCTTTGCAGCTACGTTGTTCGCTAAAGCGATAGCGATTTAGCGTTTTCATGTGAATTTCACGCTGACGCACAACACTGTCAAGGATATCTTCGGCACTGAGTTGACCGCGAAATTTACGAGGATATGCAACAGTCATTTTTTAAACCTAGATAATATGTATCTGTTCAATTTTAATCTTAATTTGTAAAGAAGTGTGAAGACTGAACCTATATCTACTCCCTATGACTGGCTCGATCGCTCCTTAGACTCCATCCACAAGGCTAATTGGTATCGATCTACACAAACGATTACCAGTAAGGCAGACACGATCGCCAATGTCGATGGACGCGAAATGTTGATGTTTGCAAGTAATAACTATCTGGGACTAGCAGGCGATCGCCGCTTGATCGATGCTGCAATTAACGCCATCAAAATGTATGGCACTGGCTCCACGGGATCGCGTTTGGTGACGGGAAATTTAGGTTTACATGATGAGTTAGAAAAAGCGATCGCCGATCTCAAAAACACGGAAGATGCACTAGTTTTTAGCTCAGGATATTTAGCGAATTTGGGGGCAATCTCCGCAATTGTCGGACAGCGAGATTTGATTTTGGGCGAT
>CAIJEA010000545.1 GCA_903819605.1 uncultured cyanobacterium
CAGTGATATAGCGCACATATTCCAAGTTTCTTAAGTATTGGGATCGCTTTTCTAAGTATATAGAAATGCAAGTTTTGCTTAGGATATAAAACCCAAATAAATAGAGGCGGTGCGAAGCTCCGCCTCTATGTATTTGGGTTTTGATTTGTCATAGGTATAGATAAAGATTAGGAGGCACCATTTTGTGTCGCCTCCTAATCTTTATATATACCTATGACAAATCAAAACCCAAATAAATAGAGGCGGTGCTTCGCACCGCCTCTATTTATTTGGGTTTTATATCCTAAGCAAAACTTGCATTTCTATATACTTAGAAAAGCGATCCCAATACTTAAGAAACTTGGAATATGTGCGCTATATCACTGATAGTCATGGGACGATCCCTTACTCTGGGATCACGGAATATCGGAGTTAGCTGCTAATAAAGGATAAAGTAATGTTTAATGTAAAATCACGTAAGATTAATCCTCAAAACTTAGAAAATCATCTTAATCAACTAACTTGTATCTATCGTAATGAAAGCGAAACTATCCAGATTGTTCGGATATCTCACCCTAATATCGCTTTTTTTGAAAAATCTGTTTTTCCAAATCAATGCCTTCAATTTTCTGCTTCGGGGGATGCATTACTAGAGATTTATGAGAGTTCGATCTGTGCTTCAGTTCATGCTGATACGATTCCTTGCCGTCAACTGGCAATTACCACAGGCATAGATAGAAACCAAAATCTTACAATTGCAAAGGAATCATTACCAGATGTTCTTGCAGTTGCAGCATAAGCTTAGACATTCTTAGTAAGGTTTCACAGAACCAGATTTTTAGTGACGCGGCGGAACTGCCCCACTAAAAATCTGGTTCTGTCCCTAACCATAAAACAAAGAAATCTCTAGATGTTCTATCTGATAAATCTAAAAAAGGACGGTGCTAAGCACCGTCCTTTTTTGGGATTTATTTAGATAGCCGATCGCTACACCATGATTCATAGCGCCCCAAAAAAACTACAATAAAAGCTAATAGAAATGCGCGATAAACCAAAATAAATTAAGACTGTGACATATAAAGTTGGACTTCTCGGATTAGGAACCGTTGGTACGGGAGTTGCCAAAATTTTTCAAGACTCTAAAGGTCGTCATCCCTTACTTCCAGATATTGAAATTGCTTTGGTAGGAGTGCGATCGCTCAATAAGCAGCGTGATGTGGCGATCGCTCCAAATATTGTTACAGATGACTTGGAGTCTATAGTTAGCGATCCTGCAATTGATATTGTCGTTGAGGTAATTGGCGGGATCGAGCCAGCAAAAAGTTTGATCTTAAAGGCGATCGCTAATGGTAAACATGTGGTTACGGCAAACAAAGCTGTAATCGCAAGATATGGTAATGAAATTTTTACGGCGGCGAAACAAAAAGACGTATATGTAATGTTAGAAGCAGCAGCTTGTGGCGGTATTCCTGTCATTCAAGCGCTCAAACAAAGTCTTGGTGGTAATCGCATTAGTGAGTTGACAGGTATTGTCAATGGCACGACCAATTATATTCTGAGTCGGATGTATTTTGAGGGAGCTGATTTTGATGCAACTCTCGCTGAGGCGCAGAAATTGGGCTATGCTGAAGCCGATCCCACGGCGGACGTTGACGGCTATGATGCGGCGGACAAGATGGCAATTTTAGCTAGTCTCGCATTTGGCGATCGCATCAAGCTTGAAGATATTTATCGCGAGGGTATTCGCTCAATCACTAGTGCTGATATTGGATATGCCAAAGAACTTGGCTTTACGATCAAGCTATTAGGTATTGCGAGACGAACCGAAACGCAGGATGTCAGTAACCTCGAAATTCGCGTACATCCCACATTGATCCCAATTCAGCACCCTCTTGCCAACATTCATGGCGTGACCAATGCTGTTCGGATTGAGGGAGATCCTATTGGGGAAGTTGTGTTTTCTGGGCCAGGGGCAGGGGCAGGCGCAACGGCTAGCGCGGTAGTTGCCGACATTATTAATGTGGTCGCAGCTCTCAAGTCTGTACCCAATCAAATTAATCAACTGATGGGTTGTTCCCATGAACATTATGCCAAAATTGCTCCCATTGAAAATACGGTGACGCAGTTTTATGCGAGATTGCTTACCCATGACAAACCGGGGGTAATTGGCGATCTTGGTACTGCCTTTGGCAAGCATCATGTAAGCTTGAATGCGATTTTGCAAAAAACAACTGTCCATGATGGCTTAGCCGAAATCGTCGTAGTAACACAAAAAGTGAGCGAGTATAACTTCCAACAAGCGATCGCCGCTATTCGCGAATTGCCGACATTGCATAGTATCCCTACCGTGTTGCGGGTTTTATAAACTTCTCTATTTGGTAAGTAAAGATGTTGGATACAAATAAATTCAATAATCTATCCCCCAATCCTTCTCAAAATCAATATGAGCAGGATTTTTACGCATGGACACAGAAGCAATCTCAGTTACTGCGTCTTGGTAAATTTAATGCTCTTGATCTAGAGAACTTAGCGGAGGAAATAGAATCTTTGGGAAAGCAACAGAAGCAGGAATTACGCAATCGATTTGGTGTTTTGATTGGACATCTGCTGAAGTGGGAATATCAGCCGCAGTTACGCGGTAAAAGTTGGCGCATTACTATTGATTTACAGCGTGATGAAATCAAAGAGCTTTTGTCAGAAAATCCCAGTCTCAATCCATACCTAGGGGAAGCGATCGCTAAATCCTATAAACAAGCGATCGCCCTTGTTGGGAAAGAAACACCTCTTGATATTTCCGACTTGCCTGCCACAGTTCCATATACGCTCGCCCAAATTGTCGATCCACATTTCTATCCCTGATATATCAATTTCCGAAATTGGAACTACATTTCTCATTTAGCGATCGCCTAATATCGCCATGGATTCCATAATTTCGCGAAAACTAGCTAGTCCTGCTTCGATGTTTTCGATGATTTCGTTGGCAAGAATATCGGGGTCGGGGAGATTATCGAGATCCGCGAGGCTTTTGTCCTTGAGCCAGAAGATATCGAGATTAGTTTTGTCTCGCGCCATGATTTCGTCATAGCTAAATTTGCGCCAGCGTCCTTCAGGGGTTGCTTCTGTCCATGTTTCAGTGCGGTGGTAGCGATCGCCTGTTTTGTAACAATCGATAAAAGGTTGGAGATCTTCCAGTTTGAGGGGATTTTTCTTGAGGGTATGCTGGACATTGGTGCGGTAGTCATATATCCAGACTTCCTTTGTCCAAGGCTCTTTGGCGGCGGGTTTGTTGTCAAAAAAGAGGACATTTGCCTTGACTCCTTGGGCATAAAAAATGCCTGTGGGCAGTCGCAAAATCGTATGTAAATCGGTGGTTTTCATTAACTCTTTGCGGACAGTTTCGCCTGCGCCACCTTCAAAGAGAATGTTGTCGGGAAGGACGACATCGGCCTGTCCGTTGACTTTGAGCAGGGTGCGGATATGCTGCAAAAAGTTGAGTTGTTTGTTAGAAGTGGTCGCCCAAAAGTCTTGGCGGTTGTAGCTGAGGTCTTGGCGTTCCTGTTCGCCTTCTTGGTTAGTGATGGTGATACTGCTTTTTTTGCCGAAGGGGGGATTGGCGAGGACATAATCAACGCGAATACCTTCATCGGAAATGAGTGCGTCGTTGGTGGAGATAAAACTATCGCCATCGATTTCGCCGATGTTGTGCAAAAACATATTCATCAGGCAGAGGCGGCGGGTACTGGCAACGATTTCGTTTCCTGAGAATGTGCGGTTTTTGAGAAAGATTTTCTGGTCTTTGTCGAGGCGATGGTGTTTGATGATGTGGTCATAGGCGGCGAGAAAGAATCCGCCTGTACCGCAAGCAGGATCGTGGATGGTTTTGCTGGGTTGCGGATTGACACAGGCGACCATTGCTTTGATTAAGGCTCTGGGGGTGAAGTATTGCCCTGCGCCGCTTTTGGTATCTTCGGCGTTTTTCTCTAGCAGTCCTTCGTAAATGTTGCCTTTGACATCGGTTCCCACCATTGTCCATTGCTCTTTGGCGATCATGTCGATGATTTTGAGCAGTTTTGATGGGTCTTGAATTTTGTTTTGCGATTTGGTGAAGATTTGCCCCAATGTACCTTTTTCGGTGGCAAGCGATCGCAACATTTGGTTGTAATAATTTTCGAGTTCTGCGCCGCGTTTGTTGCTGGTGAGGGTTGCCCAGTCACACTTTTCTCCGTTGGCGATTTCGTTGCCTTCTGCGTCTTTGATGTGGGGAAATTTGATGATTTTGCTGTAGGGCGGTTTGGACATTTCGTCTGCCATTTTGAGGAATAGCAGGTATGTAATTTGTTCGAGGTAGTCGCCATAGCTCACACCGTCGTCACGCAGGACGTTGGCGAAGTTCCAAACTTTAGAGATTAGGCTTGATTCGTTACTCATGTTTACTGATTATTTTTACTGGCAATTACTTGACTTGGTTTCCATCGCCCCCGATCAGTTCTATCTAAAAGAAACATTAGCTAGATCTCCAGTCATTAGCTAGATGCTGTAAGTCAATGGATGTATAGATTTCTGTTTTGAGTTTTCCTGCCCAATCTTGGCGTAGTTTTCGCTTGGGGCGCTGTTGAGACTTGTTTAAAAGTGATTCTACGAATGCTTTTACCTCGATTTTGAGGTTGGGCGGCAATTCTTGAATCATTTCTTCTAATGGTTTTGTGGCATTATTCATAATTTTTGTCGTTCAGGGCTTTATTTTTAGTCATTTTTATCCGTTTAATATACTGATAATCAGATGTTTTACGGTGTCTGCTTCAGAAGTTTTACTGGATGCGATAAATAGGGTAAGTGTGGCTAGGGCTTCATTATCGATAATTGGTTTATTGTCTTTTAGTAAAATGTTATTGCGTTGGAGAAAGTATAAGAAACATGCCGCACCGATGCGTTTATTGCCATCAATAAATGAGTGATTTTTGACGATGAAATAAAGTAAGTTGGCGGCTTTTTCTTCGAGGGTGGGATAGAGGTCTTCGCCACCAAAACTCTGTTTAATTTGATTGATGGAGCTATGGAAGCTGTCGTCTTTGGGTTTGGCGAAGATGTCTGATTCAAAGTCTGAATACATTTCTGTGATCAGTTCGATATATTCTTCGTAATTAGGATAGATGGTGTCTGTGGTGGTGTTGCCTTTTTGGTCGAGTTTTTCGTGATCGTAGTTGTCGAGTAGTTCGAGTCCTTTGGCAAAGGTTTTCAGTATTTCGTATTCTAATTCGTTTGATTTGTCAGTTTTTGCTTCTATGGCACGGCTCAAAATTTTGATGCCATCTTTGAGGTGTTGAATTTCTTGATTTTTTTGTTCTAGTCGTTTTTGGTTGATGGCATAGCCTTGGACTAGGTAATCTTTGAGTCGTTGGGTTGCCCATTGGCGAAATTGTGTGCCTTGTTTGGATTTGACACGATAGCCAACTGAGATAATTACATCTAGGTTGTAGTATTTAGTGTTGTATTTTTTGCCATCTGCGGCAGTTGTCAAGGATTCCTTGACAACTGAAGTTTCGTCTAATTCTCCTTCTTTGAAGCAGTTGTTGATGTGAAGGCTGATGTTTTGTTTTGTTTGTGCAAACAGATTTGCCATTTGAGACTGATTTAACCAAGCTGTATCAGCTTCAAACTTAACGCTTAGCTCGATTTGGTTGTCTTGGCTTTGATAAATTTCAATGTTGCTATTCATTTACTTTTCTTGTTTTTAACTCTTTCTAATAGTTTAGCAGCAGGTTCCCAGTCGGTTTGTTGGCGACAGTTTTGGAGTTCGTCTTGGCTGAGGAGTTTGCCTTCAAAGGCTTTTTTGAGGATGCTTTGTCGCAATGCTTGGGCTTTTTCTAGGCTTTGATCTATGCTTTCGTTAAGTTTGTCGCAAACCGATAGACGGGTTTCAATTTCTTGGACAATTTGGTTTTGTTCTTCAATTGGAGCAAGAGGAACAGGAAAGTTTTTTAAATCATCTAAATTAAGTCCAGCTTTAACAGCCCCTTTTTTACTTTGATTAAGATAAAAATTTCCACCTGATTTTGCTATTATCCAATACCCAACAAACTTTTTATTAAATCCACTTTTAGGTCTACAAAGTGATATGTGTTGATTGACAAAAGCATTATCTAACTTAGGAGCTATTGCAAACATTCCTAAGTATCCAGTGATTGAGAATAGAAAATCACCTTCTTGTATTTTTGTTCTCATTCCTTCAGAGTTTGCAGGTGGATTAACATATTGAATTTTTGAATCTTCTAGATCTAATTCAAGAGTATCAAAGTTTAAATTTGTAATTCTTACAAATATAGCGCCAGAGTCTGAATAATATTTTGCCCATCCTCTTGAGCCACTTGTGACAAAAGAGAAAAGCTCTCCACTCTGTATCCATTTCCAACTTTTAGGTAAATCGTCTTGAATTTGATTTTTAGGATTTGTTAATTTACCTTCAAATGCTTGTTTTAGGATGGCTTGGCGATAAATTTCTAGTTTGGATTTTGCGGCTTTGAGGTTGGCTATACCGTTGTCTAGTTCGCTGAATAGTTGCTCGATTTTTGCTGCGATCGCCATTTGTTCAGGCAATGGCGCAATGGGAACAGGTATTTGTTTTAGAGAGCTTTGAGTTAACTTTAATCTTGTTGTACCTGAGACAAACCCATAAAAATTGAATTGATTTAAGTAATATAGGAGGAATTTATTATTGAAATGAGAAAGCAAAATATGAGCATGATTATTGACCCATGTTTTACCTTTTATTAAGTATGCTACATCTTTTGTATAATCAAAGAAAGGAGCGCCATCTTCGCCAATTAATACAAACTCGCCATCAGTAAGATAGCCGTCAATATAACCAACTTGTCCAGTTGCGCCGTAATAAGGAAATAGTTCTGATTCGTTTTTTCCTTCAATACGGTTATTTCTTTCTTTAGAATTTATAGGCTTGCGAAGATTATCATATATTCCACAAACATCCCCCAATTCAACCTCAATCCAATCTTTTAACATGATTAACCTGATTAATATGATGGGCTATGATTACATGATTTGTGTGATTGTGTGATGACCATGATTAAAAAATAATCCCAATTAACGCAGTTAGTCAAAAAATCATAGCCCATCAAGTTAATCACATAAATCCTGCCCAAGGAATCATAGCCCATCAAGTTAATCACGAAAATCATGCTTAATATGAGGATTACCCTGAGCCTTCTGCTTAAACTTCTTATTTGACAGCCGCTTAAACTGTAAACTCTTCGCCCCAAAATTAATCAACAATCCCACCTCCAAATCATACGCCTCCAGATAATTGATCGCCTGCGCCAAATGCACATCCAGAATCTCCATCACCGCCTTTAACTCCACC
>CAIJEA010000546.1 GCA_903819605.1 uncultured cyanobacterium
ATGAATTGCCCCTACATTTTGTTCCTTTGCGTAAGTCCTATCAATTTATAAATTTCAGTGTTTTTTATGACCCCAAAAACAAGATTTCGGTAGTTTGCTGTACTTAGGATTGCTTCTTGAGAATCTCTTTTGCCATTTTTAAGAAATAATCTGGATTAGAAGAATTGTCTTCATTGATGCTATAGCGAGAGCTAGAAGTATTAGAATCACCTGCTTTCTGAGCAATATCAAGATCGGAGAGAACCACAGGCGTAATATCGAGGGTGTTGGGTGGTAGAGCCTCAGATTGATTGGGGGGCAAAGCTTTTGGCGTATATAGCAAATATAAAATGCGATCGCCTTTTTCCCAAGACATATCGGCGGAGACGATTTGTAATTTTCCTTTACGCTCAAATAGCAATGGTAATAATATGCCAGCATTAAACATCGTATTAAAACGATTTAATTGTTCTTGAATCTCTTCGTCTGTGAGCAGAAATTCTCCGACTCTAACTTCCCGTTGGAGAATATATTGGTTCCAAGTTTTAATGGGAACACGAGCGCTAAATGCTTGCTGAACAAGTGTTTGCTCGTTACGATTGCTCTCTAATTCTTTGATATAAACTGCAAATACTTTCGGTGGATTAAATTCTTTAATCGCGAGTTGGGCAATTACAATATTAACATCGGTGTTAATTGTCAGAGCTACAAAGGTTCCTACCGAGTCGAGTCCCGCTTCTGCTAAAGCTCTCGCATCAAGACCATTGCTGACAAAAGCAGGAATATCATAGGCTGTAGCTTGTTTACAAAGCTCCGCACTCGTATCGATGATGGCTACTTTCTGTCCATTTGCTTGGAATAGTCGCGCCACTAAAATACCGATAGGATTGCTACCGACGATTACTAAGCCTGAAATGTCCGATTGTGTAAGTCCCAATAGATTTGCAACAAGTTTAGCTGAAAGCCCTTGTAAAAATACGGTCATAGCGATCGTTAGGAATACTAGAGCTTTAATCGATTCTCCTCCATTGACTCCACGTTCTGTTAACAAAATTGAAAAGAGCGAAGCAATGGAAGCGGCGACAATACCTCGGGGCGCACACCAAGACAAAAAAGCCTTTTGTCGCCATGTCAGGCTGCTATTCCATGTACTGACAATCACATTGATGGGGCGAACGACAAACATCATAAATAGCACAGTCTTTACGCCGTCCCAACCAAGAGCAAAGATACTCGGAATGGAAAGATTTGCCGAAAGTAAAATAAAGAGCACAGAAACGATCAGGGCAACTAGTTGACTTTTGAACTTGAGCAGAGCGCGACTATTGGGGATTTCAGAAGCACGTAAGACAATTCCCATGAGTACGACAGCCGTTAGTCCTGATTCGCTTTGGATTTCCTGTGCGATGCCGAATAGTCCTAATACTGCTGCCACTACTACCGCACTTTTGGTGTCTTCCGCTAGAAATGTGGCTCTTTGCAAAAATCTGCCTAATAGCCAACCCGAGATCGCCCCAATCACTCCACCAACACCTAAACGTAAACCAAGATCCCGCACGACTCCAAATGCGCCTTCTGTAGGATTTAACGCTACATCAAGGACAACGACCGCAAGTACCGAACCGATGGCATCGATGAGCACTCCTTCTCCTTCTAAAATTGTGGCAAGGCGGCGATCGAGTCCTACTTCTTCGATAATCGGATTGATCACTGTGGGACCCGTTACAACCACGAGTGCTGCGTATAAAAAAGCGATCGTCCAAGGAAATTCACTCAACCAATAAGCCGCAATCCCGCCCCCAATGAGCGTAATTAGAGTGCCAATTGTAATCAAATTACGTAAACTCGCAGAAACCTTCCCGAGTTCTTGCAGTTTTAGATTTAGTCCCCCATCAAATAAAATTAGGGCGACAGAAATAGACACGATCGCTTCTAACCCATCACCTAATAGCCTTGGCTGCACTAGATTTAGACCACTCCCCCCTAGAGCCACACCAAACAGCATGAGAAAAACAATACTGGGCACTCGAAAAAAATTCGCAATGACACGAGCTAAAACTCCTGCTGCGATCGCGATAATAATGATTAAAGAGAGAGAGCCTTGCATAATGATCTAGCTATTAGGTATGGGGGTAAAACCCTATTCCTAATGCTTGTTATTTAGATTCTAAGGATACTGACAGCGTAACGTTAAATTGGGACTCAAAGGGCTGCTTTTTATAATCAAGACTCCAAAGTTCTAACGAACAAGGATCGTTATGCTGTCTAGGAATGATTTGCATGGAGCAAGTGTTAGCACGCGGATTACAAACTAAACGAAGTGAAGCGATCGCGCCAATTTGACGGCGGTCTAAAGCTGTAGCTAAGCGTAAAAATGTACTAGCTTGACGCACAAATAATTTATGACGCTCGCTATCTAATCGTTGGAAATTGTCATGTTTTTTCTTTGGCTCGCTCTTACGGTGATATCTGGCAAGATTAGCGATCGTTTCAATCTCTGATTCTGTATAGCCCAGTAATTCACCGTTGCGAATTAGATAGTAGGAATGCTTGTGGTGAGCATCATGGCTAATGTGATGCCCTGAATTATGGAGCATGGCTGCTGCCCAGAGCAGATGTCGTTCATCTTCACCCCATTGATGAAAGATTCCTTTTGTTTGATCGAAGAGGCTGAGGGCATGTTCTGCAACTTGTTTGGCATATTTAATATCAATGCCATATTTGTCAGCAAGTTTGAGAATGCTGCGATCGCGTACAGTGCTTTGATAGCGCCAACCATCTTCGATATAACCATGACGAATCATCCAATCTACGACTAGCCCTTCACGTAAGGCGCTTTGACATAGAGTGATTTTGGGAACTCCTAATAGGCGCATAGTTTCTAAAAGAACTAATGCTCCCGCCAAAATAATCTCTGCCCTCTTTTGCCTTACCATGGCGGTACGCTCTTCCAAACTTGCTCTGCGTAAGCGCCATACAATATTTTCGAGATCTGCAAAGGGGATTTCATAACCTTGCAAAGGATTAGGTACGAGTCCAGTTTTTTCCTTGGAATGTAAAATTGCTAGGGTTTCAATTGTTCCTGATGTGCCGATCGCCTGCAATGTCTTACCATCATGTTTGTCTTTGAGAAGCGATCGTAAATCATCAGTTGGGCGATCGATTGAACCCAAAATATAGCCTAATAATCGCTCGTATTCTGTTTGAGAAATTGGATCGGTAGTAATGAATAAATCTGTTAAACGTACTGCCCCAATCTTGGTACTACTCAGATAATCAGGATCTCGACCATCGCCTAAAATCATTTCCGTTGAGCCGCCACCAATGTCAATCAGAATATGTGGCTCATCCTTGAGTTCCATCGCCGAAATTACGCCCAAATAAATTCTCCGAGCCTCTTCTTGCCCCGAAATAACTTCTACATGTAGCCCTAACTCTTCATAAATGCGGCGAATAAAGTCATGTCCATTAGGAGCTTCGCGAGTAGCACTGGTTGCCACTGCGACAATCTCTTCAACTTTTTGGGTAAGACAGATCTCCTGACATCGTTTTAAAGCTTCAAGCGATCGCGTCATTGCGTCTTCAGTCAAATTTCCTGTTTGAGCGCAACGTTCTCCGAGTCTCACGGTGGCTTTTTCCGACTCAATCACCGTGAAACTAGGAATCGAAGTCTTAATTTGGACGATTACCATATGAATGGAATTCGTACCAACATCGATCGCTGCTAAAGTTTTAACATCAGAAATCATGATGATCTGTTTCCGCGAAATATCTCAAGTTATGGTAGATGAAAATCTGTCAGAATAAAAGCTATAGTCACTTCACCCCTAGTTGTTAGAGCAAACCCCTCATGTCGTCCTCTAACCCACTAAATAACCATTATGGGAAATAAACAAGTAGTTTTAGTTGTTGATGATGATCCAGTTAATTTTGATGTAATTGAAATTTTGCTGTTTAAAGAGGGTTATGAACTTTACTACAAAGATAGTGGGGCAGAAGCGATATCCTCTCTTGCAGAAGTTGACCCTGATATCATTTTACTAGATGTGATGATGCCTGATATGGATGGTATTGAAGTATGCCAGCAGCTTAAACGTGACCCAAAATGGCAGCATATTCCTATCATTATAATCACGGCGCTATCAGAAAAAGAGGATCTCGCCCGTTGTTTAGATGCTGGGGCAGATGATTTCGTCAGTAAACCGATTAATAGTACTGAACTCCGTGCTCGTGTGCGATCGATGTTGCGGATTAAGTCTCAGCATGATTGTATTCAAGACACAATACGTTTGCGTGAAGAAATGATGCAGACAATCGTTCACGATCTCCGCAATCCTTTAATTGGGATCATGTTGGGCTGTGACTCTCTCAAGACTGTAGATATGTCCGATCGCGCGAAAAACAGAATCGATCAAATTAGTAAAACGATCGAGCAAATGCGCTTTCTGATTGATGATATTTTGACGATAGGCAGGATCGAAGCAAAGAAATTAGTTCTCAATCTCACCAAGATTGACATAACCGAGATGGCAAAATCTGTTGTAGTCGATTTTGAGCCACTTACATCAAGTAAAAAAATTCAATTTTTAGGTGAATTACCATCGGAGTCAGCCTATGTTAATGGTGATATCAATCTAATTCGTCGAGTAATTGATAATTTAATTGATAATGCGATCAAGTTTTCGCCCCAGAATAGCTCAATAATTCTCAGAGTAGAGTGTTTGCGCAAAAATCCCGATCGCCAAGATCTGATCAAAATTCAGGTAATTGATAGCGGCATTGGTATCAGCTACGAGCAAAAACAAGTGATTTTTGAAAAATATGAGGTCGGTAATATTGTGCAGGGAGTCTCACAAATTGGTTTGGGACTTTCTTTTTGTAAAATGATTGTTGAGGCCCATGAGGGAGTCATTTCAGTTACTAATAACCAACCTAAAGGAGCAATCTTTACAATTTTGTTAGATCGTATCTAAGTTTGAACTAAGTTTGAACTGATTAATGCCTTTGTGGTCTTGGCTTGACTATTGGCTTCGACTACACCAGAAAACCCAGAAGAGAGTGGCGGCGCTTCGCGCCGCTACTCTCTTCTGGGTTTGATGACTTAACGTACTTGGCTATAGCTATAGAAGATTGCAGCTACTTAATATATCGAAAAATTAATCTCAGCTTTTAGAAAGTGTAGAGTATCCTATGGGTAGGATACGTATAAATACAGCATAAACGTATGACATGTATATTAGTCATCGAAGACGAAGACTTAATTCGAGACTCTCTTGAAGATCTTCTTTTGGTAGAAGGTTTTGAGGTGGTTACGGCTCAAAATGGAGGGGAAGGCATATATTTGGCTAGTCAAAGACAGCCTGACTTGATTCTTTGCGATGTAATGATGCCAGTCCTTAATGGTTACGAAGTCCTTGAGCAGGTTCGTCAACATAAAGAATTGAGCACTGTCCCTTTTTTGTTCTTGACTTCGATGATGGATCGACGAAGTAATCGCAAGGGGATGTCACTAGGAGCAGATGATTACTTAGAAAAGCCCTGTACAAAAGATGAATTGATCGCGGCGATCGCAGTGCGTCTTGGTAAGCAGAAAGCGATAGATCGGCGTATTGAAGAGAAAATGAATGCTTTGCGTAGTAGTATCACCCTATCTTTGCCCCATGAGTTACAAACTCCTCTGTCAGGGATTATGGGTCTTTCAGAATTACTGATGATTCAAAGTGAAGAGCTTATTCCTCCAGAAGTTTATGAATATGCTGATGGTATTTATCGTTCGGCTCAGCGACTCCATCGATTAATTCAAAATTATTTGCTGTATAGCAAGTTAGCGTTATTGCGATCGCAAGGGCAGGTAAGATTTACCTCTCCCTACCTTAGTAACAGCCAAATGATTATCAGCAATATTGGCGATCGCAAGGCTAAACAATACGATCGAATTGATGATTTGGAGCTAGATATCATAGATATCGATTTATCAATTGCTGCTGAAGACTTGACAAAAGTTGCTGAAGAACTAATTGATAATGCTTTCAAGTATTCTAAAAAAGGGAGTAAGGTTATCCTAAGCAGTCAAGTAACTGATTCGCAATGGATATTCTCAGTCCAAGATGCTGGAAGAGGGATGAATGAAGAGCAGATTGCTAATGTCGGGGCATTTATGCAATTTGAACGCCGATTGTATGAGCAACAGGGGATGGGACTTGGATTATCTATAGCTAAGATATTAGTCGAGTTTTATGGTGGTGACATCGATATTCAAAGTCAAGAAAATATGGGTGTAAAAATCTGTATTTCAATTCCTCTTTAACTTCAGTCTGAACTTTTAGTTATAAGACATAAAACTCAGAAGATAGTTGCGGCGCGAAGCGCCGCAACTATCTTCTGGGTTTTGCTTTTGTCCTAACATAACTGGCTATTGCTATATGTTCTTTGAGCATGAAAGAGAACTTGCACTCCGATCGTTTGTTGCCTAACTAACTTGTACAGAGTAAAATCCTTGCAAGTGCTGCAAAGCAGCACTTGCAAGGATTTTATCGAGTTTGATATCAGTGTGAAGCGCTGTATCGTCAATAACCCAAAAAAGATATGATCTAACTAGCTCTAATAGTAAAAAATAGCAAAATGTCGGTTGTCCCATCTCATCGCAAGGCAAAAGGTCTAGCAGATGCTCAGCGCCGCCCAGCAAAAGAACTGTGTAGTGAATGTGGTCTCTGTGATACTTATTACATTCATTATGTTAAAGAGGCTTGCGCGTTTATCACTCAACATATTGATGAACTTGAAACTCAGTCTCATGGGCGATCGCGCGATCTCGATAACGAACAAGAATTATATTTTGGCGTGCATCAAGAGATGATCGCTGCTCGTAAAACTGAACCAATTGAGGGGGCACAATGGACGGGTATTGTGTCTAGTTTAGCGATCGCAATGCTCGAAAAAGGCTTAGTTGAGGGTGTGGTTTGCGTCCAGTCGAGTCCTAGCGATCGCTTTAAGCCCCAGCCTGTAATCGCCCGAAATCGCGAAGAAATATTAGCAGCGCGAGTTAATAAACCTACGCTTTCGCCAAATCTTTCCGTTTTAGAACAGATTGAGCAATCGGGGATCAAAAGACTATTGGCGATCGGCGTTGGTTGTCAGATTCAAGCTCTAAGAACTGTTGAAAAAGAACTTGGGTTAGAAAAACTCTATGTATTAGGTACGCCCTGTACGGATAATGTTACGCGATCGGGATTACAGAAATTTCTCGATACTACTAGCCGATCGCCTGAAACTGTTGTGCATTACGAATTCATGCAGGATTTTAATGTACATTTCAAGCATTCCGATGGCTCGACTGAGCAAGTACCTTTCTTTGGGCTAAATACCAAAGAACTCAAAGATGTGTTTGCGCCTTCTTGTATGACTTGCTTTGACTACACAAATGCTCTTGCTGACATCGTCGTGGGTTATATGGGCGCAACCTTTGGCTGGCAATGGATTGTAGTCCGCAACGATACTGGCAAAGAGATGCTGGAGTTAATCAAGGATCAATTGCAAACTCAGCCTGTAATCTCTAGTGGCGATCGGCGATCGGCTGTGCAGCAAGGTATTTCGGCATACGATCAGGCTGTAACTTTACCGATTTGGTTAGCTTGGATCATTAGTTTTGTCGTAAATAAGATTGGTCCCAAAGGTTTGGAATATGGCAGATTTTCGCTCGACTCCCACTTTGTCCGCAATTTTCTCTACGTGCGCCGCAACTATCCCAAAAAACTAGAAGCCCACGTTCCCGAATTTGCCAAACGGATCATTGCTCAGTACCAGTTACCAAAGATTTAATTAGCCTTTGTCCTGAAAATTAGGAGCTTCGACTACACTCAGCCATTAGTCTACGTTGGCAGAGCGTAGTCGAATTTAATTCACAGCTATATCAAAAGCCAGAAGATAGTTGCGGCGC
>CAIJEA010000547.1 GCA_903819605.1 uncultured cyanobacterium
GCGATCGCCTTTCTCAAAGCTAAAAATCAATGCGATCGCCAAAATCTTCAGGTCACTCAAAACAGGAATTACACTTATAGCAAGTCTCTAAGTTCATCTCTTGTAATCTGACAATCTCTGAGAATTTGTGAAAGTAGTCCAGTTCCTATATCTTCACCTGAATGAACTGGAACTACTGTGCGTCTACCATCAGCATGAATGAGAATATGATGACTACCTTTTATTAGTGTTACATTAAAGCCAATTTTCTGTAGAGCTTTGATTAGTTGGTTTCCTGTCAAACTTGGTAGCTTGCTCATACTTCTACTAAAATTTTCTGTATGCCTACAAATTCTGTGGATGGACTGTCTTGATTCTCAAATTCTAGGCACAGTTCTGCTGCCTCTTGAATGCGTTCCATGAGAATGTCAAGGGATTTTGCTTGGGTATGGCAACCTCTCAAGTTAGGGATTGAGGCGACAAAATACCCATCAGAGTCTTTTTCGATGACTACGTTAAATTCTCTAATCATTTTTGACTAACTCGCTTATCTTGATTTGCCTAAATTGCTTTCAGGTTATTGCCCTAGTCTACTATAGGTTAGCGAAGTAAAAGCGATCGCGAAAATCATCAAGTCCATCAAAACTGCGATCGCCATACCTAATTATTTACTTGCTTTAGAATCGAGTCCATTTTTTCTGAAACCTTTTTTCATGATTACTTCCAGCATCAAAATTATTGGCAGGAACAATTCCTAATTTCTCACAACTTTGAACATAACCACTAACTGCATGACGTAACCACCGTGTGACAAGATTATTGCCAAAGCCGATGGTAGTTCTGTTATCCTCATAATAAGACCAATAGTACATACTTTGCTCCCCTCGTGCAAATCCATGTGTACGCCCTGAGCCAGTGGCACTATGAACTAATGGACAGCGATAAAAAGTATAAATAAGCGCTCCATATTCATATTCTTCTGCTAGAGCAAAAAGATGCGGTTGAGATGCAATTTCTGGACATTCTTTAGAAAGTTCTTCACGCGATATGTCTAAACTTGAATCTGGTAATATATGTAATCTAAGTAACTCATTCGTATTATCACTTAACCTTCTATTAATGAGTTGATTGGCTAAGTGAGAGTCTTGTGGACGATAATGCTTCCAATCCTCAGCGAAGCATAAAACAGCAACTTTTTTAACATCTGGATCGCTTGAGGCAAATTCCTTTAGAAATCTGGATAGTCTAATAGAAGATGGAATACTACCACCAAGTTCTTTATCAAGATTTTGCTTAATATCAGGAAAGTCAGTAACCCAAATTTCTGCAAGAGCATCAAGAGAGGATGTAGCTAGTATATACGCATCGACATAGGCTCCTGAAGTGACTAGATCATCTGCTAGCTGTGCACGTTCGTAAAAGTAATGTTCAAAAGGATCTTTTGATATAGGTTTCATTGACTTGAATTATGACAAAGTAGATCATTAGTCTGATTTTAGTCGAGTTTTTTGTCCTCGATCTCCAGATCCGAAATCAAATCTTGTGTAACAGCATAGACATCTCGCTTATCTCCCTCCTTGCGCCTTCCTACACCCACGATAACTACCACTACTCGATCCTGCTCAACTCTGTAGACA
>CAIJEA010000548.1 GCA_903819605.1 uncultured cyanobacterium
ACAATCAGGCGATCGCGTGGAATCGTCAGGTCAACATTTTTAAGATTGTGCTGTCTAGCACCTCTAACGTGGATATGAGTATGGTCTGGCATTCGCAGCGAAGTTAAAGGTTTAACTAGTTATTTTAGGTAAAACAAGCATGAAGATTTGTTTCTAGTGTATGCGATCGCTGGGGAATTTGTGATTGCGATGCGCTTTGTCAGTACCTCGGCAAAATCAAAAAAACAGCTCAAAACCTGTGCCGACCGCACAACGGGCAGATCGGGTCTTGGGGCTTTATATTTAATTGCGACTAACTACTTAGAGCAAGTTTCCTGAATTGTTTCTAACTAAAACTCTAACCAAGACGCTCAAGCGTTAAGATAGTGACTGGTTCGTAGATGCGGTTTCTGGGTTTCCCAAATCAATGGCTGTTAAACTTGCGCTGGATGATAAACAAGAAATACTTCGCCTCTATCGTGAGTCTGATGCGACGACTACTCAGTTAGCGAAGCAGTTTGGCATTAGTACGAGTACAGTTTTACGACTGCTACAAGAGCTGATTCCTGCTGATGAATATCGACAATTGGTGAGCAAAAAACAGGCTATGGGAAAAAGAGGAGCGCGGACAAATGAAGTTCAAAAGTTTCAGGTTAATCAACTTGCACTGATCCCAGATGATTTGTCTCTAGCCTCCGATCGTAGTCATAATAGTTTTGAGCAAGATATTTTTGAGCAAGGTGATGAAACGGCGATCGCAATGGATGAACAGCTACTGCTAAATGTAAATGACACTCTAAACGATCAAGATCAGCCAGATGACGCTGAAGATATCGAAGATATTATTGACGATCAAGATCTAGAGGAAGATGAATCTGAGGATGATCTAGTCGATGAGGATAATCTCGATCTCGATGAAGATGATTTAGATTTCTCAGAAGAAGATGCTGACTCTAGTATGAGCATGTTTGCCGATCTCCATGGCAGCCATAATGCAGGCGATCGCCTTGAGATATTGCCCCTAGACGAAGCCGATCTACCAATAATTTGCTACATTGTCGTCGATCGCATTGCCGAAATCATTACTCGACCACTTAAGGATTTTAAAGATCTTGGTGTAATCCCTGCGGAAGAGTCATTGTCAAAAACAATTCCTATCTTTGATAACCATCGTGTGGCAAGGCGATTTTCACATCACAATCAGCGTGTTATCAAATTTCCCAGCGACTTAATTCATATTACGCGTCCAAAGCTTGTCCAAAAGGGAATTACACGCATTCTTTTTAGCGGTCAAGTATATACACTCAACTAATTGATTAAGTAACTGGCTGCACAATTAAATATAAAACCCCAAAACCTGTGGCGCACGCTGCGCGTGTGCCACAGGTTTTGAATCTGGTTTTTAATTATGTCTAGCTAATTATAAAAATTAGTTTCATAATTAGAACTGCTAAAGCAAGACTTTTTTTCCATTAGTTGAGCTTGGTGATGATCAAAGCAAAAATGTTAAGATATGCGGCACTTAGCGCCAGATCCTCTAGCGCTAAGGAAATATTAGAGCTATAGATGAGAAACTTGTGTTAAGTCTTTCCCCCGCGAGGCAAAAGTTTTGGCAAATTGCCCATACGCCTGACCATGAAATGTCAATGGAGCATTTAATTGAAGGAGCCTTGGCGATCGCATGGGAAGAATATCCGCGTATGGATCTCGGGCATTATCGGGAAATTTTTGATCGCATCGCCGGCGATTTACAGCCAAGGATTGCTGGAATTAAATACCCTCTCAAGGTAGTACAAGAGATCAATCAATATTTATTTGTTGAACAAAATTTTTGTGGCAACGATCGCGATTATTACGATCCTCGTAATAGCTTTATTACGGATGTGTTGGATCGACGGTTGGGGATTCCGCTAACGCTATCGCTAGTTTATATGGTGGTAGGCGATCGCCTTGGCTTTCCGATTGAGGGGATTAGTTTTCCTGGACATTTTATTATTCGTCCCCAGCATCCAGATCTGGAGATTTTTATCGATCCCTATAATAAAGGTGAAATTTTATTTCCTGAAGACTGTGCGAATAAATTAAATCAGCTTTATGGTCGAGAAGTCCCACTTCAGCGAGAATATCTTGAGCCTGTTAGTATTCGCCGCATTTTGGATCGATTGTTAAACAATTTAAAGATGATCTATTTGCGCTCCCATGAATCATCTAAAGCCTTAGGAGCAATCGAGAGATCGCTTATGCTCAACCCTGATGTCCCAACTCAATGGCGCGATCGCGGTCTGATTTGTTATCAACTCGATCGCTACACTGAAGCAAGAGTCGATCTAGAAAATTATTTGCAACGTATTCCCTATGCTGAAGACAGGCAAATTATTAAGCAGTTAATCGAAGAAATTAAGCATTAGACTCAAACAACCCAAAATAGAGAGTCGGCGCAAAACGCCGACTCTCTATTTTGGGTTGTAGTCTTGAAATGCAGGGAGGATTTTTTATAGGTTCTTGAGTGCGATCGCTAATTTAGAATTGTCTCGCCATCCAGCATAGGCACTGTAAACGCATCGATCGTCAACATTTTCAGTATCGGTAAGGCGATCGCTTACAAATACATGCTTAACTTTCAAGAGATTAGTCCATGTCCAGAGTTTTACCCCATTTGGATAGTGCTTAACAACCTTGGCATACTGAAAATTTTGGCGATCGATTTCGGTGAGATCGAGCGATCGCAGTTTGGCAATTATTTGTGATGCGGGATCAGTTTGAAGCGGAGTAATGATGGGATTTGCCCAAAACTCACTCACTGCCACGGCTACCCGAGGATGATTTTTGAGCGTAGGATGATTTAAACCATCGAGGCGCACAACATTAGCATGGTCAAACTGCGAGCATCCTATGGGCACAGTGCCGTCAGTATGATTACCAATATCACCAACAATTGAAGCTGTCGGAATTTTTGAGGCGATCGCGGCAGCAAGAGCCCGCCGATTTGTACCAAGATCGCGAGCGATCAACGGAGTTAAACGAAACGGGTCAAATAACCTGCCTAGATCGGAGCCACCGATGGGTGAGGCAACTAAAACTAAACTATGGACTTTGTCCCACCATTCAGGATGACGAGCTAAAACTTCGATCCAGATTAATCCCCCCATCGAATGTCCAACAATTCGTAATGGTAAATCTGGGTGTGATGCGATCGCCTCTGTAGCAATCTTTTCCACTTTGTCAATCAGCGGAGCGATCGCTAACCAAGTATTAATCAAGCCCAAGTCAGGAACATAGACTTGTATGTTGGGATTTGCTTTGACGAGCGATTGGGCTAATTGTCCAATATCATAATAAGTATCTGCCCAACCATGCTGTGCAAAAAGGATAAAGCTTTGCTCTTGAGAGGGTTGTTGGGATTTACTAAGCATCTTTTCTGACTACTATCGCCTAATCCTCACCCCTCGATACATTACCGAACTCCCACTATCAGGGTTTTGTTCGGTTTTAGGATTATTTTTGGATTCAGCTTTTGAATTTATTTTACTTGAACTGATGTCCGATGCTGCCGAATCAACCTCTGTAGCTTTTGTTGATGTAGAAATTGCATCTAAGCTCCTAGCTATTTTTTCTAAAGGCTGGGAGCTTAACGAGCAGCCAATTAAGGCTGTCACTCTTGCTACTCCTGCCATTAAATTTTCTCGGGACAACCTAGGTAACACATCAGCAGCGCCACGCCTCAGGGCCCAGCTATGTTCAATATCTTTAATCCTTTCTTGCCTTGGATTAAACAATACAACTTTAATCGCAGCCTGTTGCTTATTTACCCATTGGCAAACTGATGATGATTGTAATGTTTCAGAATTTGGACTTTTAAGCGCCATATCCATCAGTAACAGATCGGGTAGAACTTGGCGATCGCAGTTTTCTAAATACTGAACTAAGTCAAGGGCAGAAACTTCCCAAGTTACATCTAACTGCTGAGTTGCCAAAGCTGTTTGCCACAATTGCCCTTGCTCTTGGTCGGTGTGCATCATTAAAACAGCTTTCTTTTTCTCAGCCATATGCTTTACACGATTCCCCCATCAAAGTGAGTTATGAACTTTAAGTTTTGATTAAGCTAATCTAACCGATCGGGTAAGTTCATTTTGTACCGTAGTTAACTAAACCTTAGAGAAATTGTATAGTATGAAACTTAATTTTTTGTGATTTTCAGATCAAATTATGCAAAATCAGATACCAGCACAGCAGATATCTCAGGTTTTGAATCTATTTTTTTAATTGTGTTGAGGTATAGCACGTAGCCAGAAACCCAAAGCCCAGAAGAGAGTTGTGTCGCAACTCTCTTCTGGGCTTTTTAAACTTTAATAGTTGCCATACCCTCTTGCCAATCAACGGGACAGACCTCATTTTCATGAATTTGGGTATGTTGAATTGCCTTAAGCGTGCGGATTGTTTCATCAATGCTACGACCAAAAGCAAGATTATTGATGGTTGCGTGCTGCACGATACCTGCTTTATCGATGATGAATAAGCCACGCAAAGCCACACCTACAGATGGATCGAGCACATTGAAAGCGCTGGAGATCGCCTTAGTCAGATCGGAAACCAGTGGACATTTGATATCTCCACCTAGCCCCCCATCAGCACGAGGAGTTTGAATCCAAGCTAGATGAGCATATTGACTGTCTACAGAAATACCGATTACTTCTGTGTTTAATTTTGCAAATTCTTCATAGCGATCGCTGAAAGCAATAACTTCGGTAGGGCAGACAAAGGTAAAATCTAGAGGATAAAAAAATAAGACGACGTATTTGTGTCGTTGATAACTGGATAGCTTAATTTTTGTAAATTCCTGATCGACTACTGCATCTGCCTCAAAATCTGGTGCAGGATTACCTACCCGTAGGAATTCAGCCATAGTACATTTGACCGCATAAAATTATTGAGCTTAATGTTATCCTAAAGACAAATTAGCTTTCCAAATTGCATTTATGTCACCAGTACAAGAAGCTTCTTCGGCGATCGCGAGTCTGGCAGTTCTAAATGGGGAAACAATGCATGGTCCCACAGTAGAGCGTCCTTGGGGTTCATTTACCACTTTAGAAGAAGGTCGTGGATACAAAATCAAGCGCATTGAGGTGAAATCAGGACATCGGTTGAGTCTACAAATGCACCACCACCGAAGCGAGCATTGGATTGTAGTTTCAGGTACGGCAAAGGTGACATGTGGTGACAAAGAAACCATGATCAGTACGAATCAATCAACCTACGTACCAAAATGTACTGCTCATCGTCTAGAAAATCCGGGTGTAATTCCCTTAATTCTGATCGAGGTACAAAATGGAGAGTACCTTGGTGAAGATGACATTATTCGATTTCAAGATGACTATGCACGTCACGAAAAGAAATAAGCAAAGGTGAGTGCAAAACGCTCATCTTTGCTTGAAGCTAACTTTGGTGGTGACATACCTTCGGTAAGACACCACCAAAACTTTTTTTGATAAAATTTTGCCTGCGGCAAAATTTTATCAAAAAAAGTTTTATAGGAAGATTTGCAGTACAAATGACAG
This sequence comes from uncultured cyanobacterium, assembly GCA_903819605.1. Taxonomy (GTDB): domain Bacteria; phylum Cyanobacteriota; class Cyanobacteriia; order Pseudanabaenales; family Pseudanabaenaceae; genus Pseudanabaena. The sequence continues at coordinate 5,535 of CAIJEA010000548.1, forward strand.
CGCTCACTTCTTGTTATGGTTTGCGTGATAACGTTTAAAATAGTTGAGGCAACCTAGAATCGTTTCAACGTGAATAAAATCCCCCCCTTTGATGTATCGCAGCAGTATCAACAAATTGGAGATCGACTAAATCAGGCTGCTTTAGCAGTACTAGCATCAGGGCAATACATTGGCGGACAAACTGTAAGTCAGTTTGAGACCGAGTTTGCTAATTACATTGGCTCAAACCATGGTATTGCGTGCAACTCAGGTACTGATGCTTTGTATCTAGCACTGCGAGCTTTGGATATTGGGGAGGGTGATGAAGTAATCACTTCACCGTTCACATTTTTTGCGAGTGCTGAAACGATTAGTATGACAGGCGCAAAACCTGTATTTGTTGATATAGAGTCCCATAGCTTCAATATCAATGTGGATCTCATCGAAGCAGCAATTACCGATCGCACTAAGGCAATTATGCCCGTACATTTGTTCGGTCGCTCAGTCGATATGACGAAACTAATGGCGATCGCCCAAAAGCATAATCTCTATGTAATTGAAGATTGCGCTCAAGCAACTGGTGCGACTTTTAATGGTCAGAAGGTTGGAAATATAGGGGATGTGGGCTGTTTTAGTTTTTATCCAACTAAAAATCTTGGGGGCTGTGGTGATGGTGGCATGATGACTACGAATAACCCAGAAGTTGCCGAAAAACTGCGGATTTTGCGCGAGCATGGTAGCCCCAAACGCTATTTCCATGAATACATTGGCATGAATTCACGTCTCGATTCATTGCAAGCAGCTTTATTGCAGGTGAAGTTGCCCTATCTCGATAAATGGAATAATCAGCGCCGCGAAATTAGCGATCGCTATACTCATCTGCTCAAAGAGGCAAATATTCCCAATTTAGTTTTTCCGCACTATTGTTCTGGCAGTGTTTGGAATCAATACACAATTTGTATAGGTGATGGTAAACGGAATGATGTGCAAAACCAATTGCGAGAACAAAATATCATCACGATGATTTACTATCCTTTACCTCTGCATTTACAGACGGTTTATGCCAATTTAGGCTACAAAAAAGGTGATTTCCCCGTTACAGAAGATGTGTCCGATCGCGTACTATCATTACCGATGTTCCCAGAATTAAGCGAAGAACAACAAAATCGAGTCGTTAGTACCTTGCAAAAGATTTTGGCATAATTTACGTCATAGTTAGAGAGTCGTTGCCGAGTAACAACTCTCTAACTATGAATAGTTATGAGAAAACTCATGCTTATAATATTCACATCTGTATTAGGAGATATTCATGGGCATTCTTAATTCAATGTTCGCGAAAAAGAAACATCCTCAACAGGGGGTGGGAAACGATCCAGATGTGCAGACTATTCAACATCCATCAGTGCCAGCAACTCCAACAAGCAATCATCCTCCGAGTTCAGCAACTCAACGGTACACAGAGTTAGAGACTGAACTAATGCGATCTCCACATGCATTGCAAACCAAACCAACCAATCTGCCTAAACAATCGGGCTTGAGAAAATTAGGTGAAAGACTAATCTGGATAGGTATTTGGGTTGGTATTCCTGTGGGTGTTATTTATGTGCTTAATTTGCCTTATCCAGTAATTCGTCAACCAGTCGCTAAGACTGCACCACTTTTACTATTGCCAAGTAATATGGCGATCGAAGCAAATTTCAAACAGGCTCAGGCAAATGTTGAGGAAGCTCGTCAGTTAATTGAGTTGCCGACCAGTCCAGCCGATTTGGATCGTGGGGAGCTTAAACTTAGGGATGCCAAAAGTGCATTAGATGCAATTCCTGTATGGTATATCGCAGATTGGGCTGATTATTCGAGAGGCTATTGGGGATATGGCTGGGAATTTTCGCCTGCGGGGTTACAAGGAGCGCGGCTGAAAGTCGGACAACTAGAGGCAAAAGTATTTCAAGAAAAGAATGCTCAAATAATTCTGACAGATGCAGAAAAAGATTTAACCATAGCAAAAACTCAGCTTCAGCAAAATTCTTCACCTATTGAGAAGAAAGCTGCGGTGCAAAACTGGCAAGCAGTGATCGATCGCCTCAGCCAAATTCCACCACAAACAATGGCTGGGCGGAAGGCACAACAGTTAATCGTTACTTCCACTAGAGATTTAAAAGCAGTAGCGGGGATTTCTGTGGGGAATGACAAAGTAGGATCTCTACTGGGGGGAGCCGAAGAATTTGCCAAAAAAGCAGCAGAAACTGGTCGCAATCCTCCATATACTATCGATCGCTGGAATGAAATAGCTTCATTGTGGCAAGAGGCAATTCAAAGATTAGAAAAAATTTCATCTGAAGATTTGCAAGGATATCCTGAAGCTCAAAAGCGTTTAGCAGAATATCGAGCAAGCCTTTCTGAAGTAAGAGTTCGTCTAAAGAGTGAGCAAGAAGCTGTTCAATCTCTAGATCGCGCCAATCAAAAGCTTACGGCTCTATGGGCAAGTTTGCCAAAAGATGGCAAAGACTTAAATAAAAATCAAGCGATCGCTAGTTTTATGGCGATTAATAATGACTTAGATAAAATTCAAAATGGAACTACAGTCTATTTAAAGGCTCAAGAAGTTAAACTGCAAGTACAACAGCAGTTGAAGTTATTGCAGCAAGCGAAATAATCTATTAAGGATAGGCAGCGCTTCACGCCGCCTATCCTAGCTATCTAAAAAGCCTCAAGAACGCATTATGACAAAATTTGACTTTCTCGCGGACACCCAAAAATCTTGGCACTACATGGATGTAGAGCAAGTATTGGCGGCTTTGGAGTCTTCGGCAGAAGGTTTGTCCTATGTGAATGCGCGGCAAAGATTGCGGTATTTAGGAGCTAATAAAATCCCGCGATCGCGTCCAGTCAGCAAAATAATCTTAAAGCCTTGGCTCGATCCTTTGACCTATATTCTATTAGGCTCAGCCATCTATTTGCAATGGAATGGTGCAGAAGGATGGGCGCTAGTCCTTGTGGGAGGATTACATGCAGCCATTGGTATTGGGATCTCTTTATGGTCTATTAAAACGAGAGAGAGAGTTAGTCGCGATCGCCCTCAACGTCGTCAAAACGATCCATCGAGTTCCGTAACTGTAATTCGCGATCGCGAAGAAATGGAACTTCCTTTGCGAGACTTAGTATTAGGTGATGTGCTGGTGTTAAAAGAAGGCGATCGTCCAACGGTAGACTTACGGATTCTGGAAACATCAGAAGATTTAGTTGTAAATCAAACTAATTTAGGTGGTGAAGCAATTTGTTCTAAGCAAGCGAACTTTACCTTAGAAGAAAAAACACCACCACTTGAATGTAGCAATATGATTTTTGCAGGGACAGAAATCTCTTCAGGCACTGTTAAGGGAATCGTGATTGCAACGGGACGCTTCACCCAAGAACAAGCAGCATTAATTAAAGAAAAACCATTTTCGGTAATGCATTCAGAGTTGAGCCAACTCCGTCAGGTCTGGATTGGGCTATTGATCTTAGTAACTACGGTAGCGATGGGTTTTGCATGGCAACGAGGGATTACTATAAACGCGATGACAGCCGCTGCTTTGATCCTTAGCACTTACCCTCAAAATCTATTACGTATTGCTACCCAAGTACAGTTGTTTGGGATGCGCGATCTCGTTAAACGCCGACTATGGGCAAGATTTCCATCTGTTTTAGATGCGATGGCTAGAGTGACTACAATTGTGCCAATCGTAGAGTCAGATGTAGTGCTGAGCTTTGATAACTTGAGTCGTGGAGGTATTGAGTGGAAAGCACTGATCCGCACATCTGAAGCGGACGCGCAGGCATTTAGTGAAGTAATTGGTATTGAGACCCATAGTTATTTTGAATCTCCTCAAGAGCGCATTCGTCAATGGCAAGGCGATCGCCTTAAATCAGTGGATGCTGTAGCCGTAATTGGTAACGATCTTGAAGATATACCCCTACTAAGAGTGGCGGATGTGGGAATCTGCGATCGCACTTGTCGTAAAGAATTGCAAGATAGTTCAGGGCTGATTTTACCTAAAGAAGACTTCCATTACTTACCGATCGCTATTCTCGAAGGTCGCGCAATTTTTGATCGATTGCAACGGATTGCTTTACTAACTGCGACAAGCTCCTTTACCTTAGCGGTTCTCACCCTCATGGATACCGCCGCAGGTTTCTCAATGCCGCCGCTCCAATTGCTCTGGATTGGCGCGATCGCGACCCCCGTTGTGGCGTTTCCTTTAGTTCTTGAACCCACCCACGAAAGCTTGCTACTTCAGCCTGCCCACCGCTTTCAAACCATGTTGCGACCTAGTAATTACCTGCGTATTTTGCTAGCCGTCACTGCCACAATCACTGCTATCTCTCTAGTCTTTTGGATGAAATATCAGGGTCAAGCTGCGATGTTTTCCCAAGCACGATCGATGGCATTTGTAACCCTCGGATTCAGCCAAATTTTCCATGCCTGCGCGATCGCTAGACAAAGTATTTTCAGCAATTTACCGCTCCTACTTGGTATTTCCTTTGTCGCAGTTTTTCAAGTTATCTTTATACAAATTCCTTGGTTTGGCGATCTTATGGCAACTGTTCCGCTAAATGGAAGTGAATGGGCGATCGCCATTCTTAGCGCTACTGCGGTATTTTGGGTACAAGAGCTAATCAAAACGGGTTAGGACATAAAAAACAGAAGAGAGTTGCGGTGCAATTCTCTTCTGTTTTTTATGTCCTAAGTAAAACTTACATACAATATTGACCAGAGCGATCGCCTACCAGTCAATCATGTTGTAAGCTGCAACTAGTATGTAGATCGATCGCTAAACTCATGAGCTTAATGCCCAAGCATTTACCTAAAACTGCTAAAAAAAGACTCTTAAAAACACCTCTACGTCAATGGTGCTTTTTTGCAAGCTTGACGATAGCGCTGCTATCAGGTTGTCAAGACAAACCCACGCCAAGTCCTACAGCCTCGCCAACTACCACTACAAAACCAACGGCAGCGGCAATCGCCAAAGATCCTGAAGGTATTTTAGAAAGGGTAAAAGCTCGTGGAAAGCTGATCTGTGGCGTAAATGGCAAACTGCTGGGATTTAGTTATGTAGACGAAAAAGGCGACTGGAGTGGCTTAGATGTGGACTATTGCCGCGCGATCGCTGCTGCTGTCTTAGGTGATGCGAAGGCAGTTGAGTTTAAGCCATTGTTAGCAAAAGATCGCTTTACATCAGTTCAAAATGGCGAAGTTGATGTCCTGATGCGAAATACAACTCGCACCCTAACCCGTGATGTCACCCCAAATATTTCCTTTGCACCCACGACTTTTTTTGATGGACAAGGCGTAATGATACGGATTGGTGGGGCAAAGTCAGCTTCATCAGGTAGTTCACCCAGTAGTTCGCCCAGCAGTTCACCAAATAGTTCTCCTGTTGCAACTACCAGTGCTTCACCAAGTCCTGCTCCCAGTGCCACTAGCACACCTGAAAGTACTCCATCTAATGATAAGGGAAGCAAATCCGATAACAAAGATAGTAAATCTGACAAGCAGACACCAAAAACTAACGAAGATTTGGCGATCGCCCTCAAAGAACTATCGGGCAAAAAAATCTGTGTAGAGACAGGAATCAATGATTCAAATTTAGAATCAGCCCTTAAAGAAGCTAATGTCGAGATTTTCCCCGTAATTTTGCCAGATCTCGAAAGTGTATTAAACACCTATACTAAAGGTGACTGTGACGCAATTTCATCCGAAAAATCACAGCTTGCTGCATGGAGAATTAAACTACCTCGACCTGCCGATCACAAAATTCTCGATCTGAGCTTTTCCAAAGAGCCACTTAGTCCTGCCTTAGTTGGTAATGACGATCGCTGGCGTGATGTGGTGACTTGGGTAGTTTATGCCACTTTTTATGCCGAAGAATTGGGGATTAATACGGATAACTACGCGATTTTTAAAGATACTAAAAATCCAGATGTAGCCAAATTTCTTGGTACATCTGACTCACTAGGTATTGAGCTAGGTCTAGCGCCAGATTGGACGACCCAAATTCTCAAGCAGGTAGGAAGTTACAGTGATATTTATAGTCGCAATCTTGCCCCTCTAGATATTCCACGCGGTTTAAATCGGACTTGGAAGCAAGGTGGATTGCTCTATTCAATGCCATTTCGCTAAATTAAAATCCAGATTAAAAACATGTGACGCACGCTGCGCGTGCGTCACATGTTTTTAGATACTTGCCAAGCGGCTCTTTGTCTTTAACCAAGCTTAACCAAGATGACATAACTTATGAAGTATGGGTAATAAAGTATGGCTAAAGTCCGACTTAAAAAATCATAGGGGAAATATAAATGTCGTTTATCGTTTCTGCGATCGCTTCACTCATCTCGATAGTTGTATTTTTCAGCAGTAAAAAGTTAGTGGATAACCGCGTTGTCCAACTATCAATTAAGGCGATCGCAGGATTGATAGCTTTGTTAACCACGGTAAATGCTCTTAGCCGTTTGATCGTCGTCATACCTGCGGGAAATGTTGGGGTAGAAGATTTTCAAGGCAAGGTTAGCGATCGCACTTTACCCGCAGGTATTCATACAATTAATCCATTTGCAGAGGTGGTGCAGTTTTCTACCCGATTGCGCGATATCAAAGAAGAAATTGCTGCAACATCTAAAGAGGGATTAGCGCTAGGGATTGATATCAGTATTCAATATCGGATTGATCCTGCTAAGGCTGCAAGTGTCTATACCAATATCGGTTTGGAAGAGCGGGAAATCGTGGTATCTAGGTTTCGCTCGATCTCGCGAGAAATTGTCTCTGGCTATCCTGCGGAAGCGGTATATGCCACTAAGAGAGAAGAAATTAGTTTAAAACTCGCTGACAAATTGCGATCGCAACTTGCCCCCCTCGGCTTTCTCGTCGATGAGGCTCTTTTACGAAATGTCAAAGTACCAGAAACCTTACAAGCCGCAATTCAGCAGAGACTGAAGGCTGAGCAAGAAAATTTGCAAATGAAATTTGTCATCGAAAAAGAGACTCAAGAAGCCGATCGCAAGCGAATTGAGGCAAAAGGTGTTGCTGATGCTCAAAAAATCTTAGCTGAAGGTTTAACGCCTACGGTTTTACAATTAAGGGCGATCGAAGCAACTGAAAAATTAGCCCAGTCCCCAAACTCTAAAATTATTGTTTTGGGTAATGGTCAAAACACACCGTTGATTTTGCCAGTTGATCGCGAGGCAGCAGTAGTCAA
>CAIJEA010000549.1 GCA_903819605.1 uncultured cyanobacterium
ACTAAAAGTCTGAAACCCTTGATTTTCCATATTGAGATAATCGATTGTTTCAATCGTGGGTAGCTAAAACGACCTAAAATCAATAGTTCAAAAATAGTTGCACATCGCGTATAGATCCCAAAAAACAATATCAAAAGCTTTTGCGATCGCAGATCAAAAAAACTTTAAAGATAATACGGCATAACTTCTTGAGCTTTGGAGATTCATCGAGACAATGCTAAACTGCGAATCATCGGTGTATTGCGCTAATCATGGGAATTATTACCAAACGTTCATCTAAAAAAGTTCGAGCTAACGAAATTCTCATTCGCCTCAAACAGCTTTACCCAGACGCAACCTGTTCGCTTGATTATGATACCCCCGTGCAACTTTTGGTAGCGGTAATACTTTCAGCTCAATGCACCGATGAACGGGTGAATATGGTCACCCCCAAATTATTTGCACGATTTCCAGATGCGATCGCACTAGCTAATGCCGATCTTGATGAACTAATGCAGTTAGTCCACTCCACAGGCTTTTATCGTAACAAATCCAAAAATATTAGAGGAGCGTGCGAAATGATCGTGCGTGATTTTGGTGGCAAAGTCCCAAACACGATGGAATCATTGCTTAAATTACCAGGAGTTGCGAGAAAAACTGCCAACGTGGTCTTAGCCCATGCCTATGGCATTAATGCAGGTGTAACTGTTGACACCCATGTCAAACGCCTTAGCAAAAGACTGGGACTAACGAAACATGAAGAACCCCTCAAAGTTGAACGCGATTTGATGGGAATGCTGCCCCAGCGGGACTGGGAAAACTGGTCAATTCGGATTATTTATCATGGTCGGGCAGTCTGCAATGCCCGTAAACCAGCCTGCGATCGCTGTAACCTTGCTGATTTATGTCCATCGTCATCATTAGTTTAAAGATTAGGGACATACAGTAAAATAAAGAACCAGTTTTTTGTAGCGCGGCGGAGCCGCGCTACAAAAAATTTGGCTCTTTATTAAATCGCAAAACCCATTGCTGAGCAAATTTTTAAACTGGGTTGTGAAGTTTTCTAACGATACCTGTCTTTTATGCGGTGACATCAGCGCTTATTCCCTAAAATGAAGACAAATTTCTCCCTGCTATATTTACTTAATAAAGACTTATGACAGATTTTGTAAAACCCTTCAAGAACGATCCCCAACTTGGGAATTTGTCTACACCAGTAAGCGATTCGGCACTTGTTAAAGCATTTATCGGTAATCTCCCTGCTTACCGCAAAGGCTTGTCTCCTAGCCGTCGCGGTCTAGAAATCGGTATGGCCCATGGCTATTTCATCTACGGACCTTTTGCATTGCTTGGTCCCTTGAGAAATACTGAATTGGGTAGCCTTGCTGGTCTATTGGCAACTGTAGCAGCTATTGTTCTCTTGACCCTTGGTCTATCTCTGTATGGCGAAACTGCAACTAAGCTACAGTCTAGCTCTGCCGTTGATGCCCCCGCAGAACTTGGTACTCCCTCTGGTTGGAGCGAATTTGCTAGCAGTTTCTTGCTTGGCGGAGCTGGCGGTGCTGCATTTGCTTACTTCCTCAACTATCTTGAGCCAATGCAAAAATTCGGCGGATTGCTTTGGTCTTAAGCTTGTACGTAGGGGTGTGAACTTCAACCCCCACAGCATGAATCTAAGTCCAATCAAACCCAAACACAATTTAGATCTTATTCAAGGAAAATTACAACCATGACTGGATACTACGCACATTACTACGTTTCTTTCATTTTCGTGCCTCTCATTGGCGTAATCCTACCGATCGCAACAATGGGCTTGCTTTTCAACTACATTGAAAACTAAGGTGCTTTTCTAACCTGTCCTCTGTAAATTATTTTTTCATATTCTAAATCTTGCATAGGCAATTGCTTGTGTTTTGAAACCCCAAAAGTCAAAGTATCACTTTGACTTTTGGGGTTTCGTTTGAGGATCGCTATAGATAGATAGTTATTGCAATCACGTTAATATAAAACTATTATTTTCAGTTTTATATTTATGTCATTTATACGCTTGGCTATCGCAATAGTAATGGCGATAGCTTGTTTGATTACTGATCCCATTATTACTCATGCTGAAACCCTATCTTTCAGCCATGCTCAATTAAAAGGACGAGATTTTTCGGGAAGAGTACTGGTGGGATCGGGGTTTGCCAATGCCAATATGGAGGGGGCGAACTTTGAAAATGCAGATGTACGCGGAGCTGTATTTAGTGCTTCGGTCTTACGAAAAGCAAATCTTAAAGGTGCAGATTTTTCAGGAGGTTTACTCGATCAAGCTGATTTTGCTAAAGCCGATCTCAGTAATGCCTTGTTAGTCGAAACAATCCTGTTAAGAAGTACTTTTGATTTTGTAAATATTGATGGAGCAGATTTTACGGATGCGATCATGGATGGGGGACAGCGCAAATGGTTATGCTCTAAGGCAAAAGGTACAAATTCAAAAACGGGTGTGGATACTAGGGATTCTTTAGAATGTGACTAAATTTCATGACAAGGTTTTCTTTTTTATTCGATCAGGGATTCTAATTTATCAAATAGTTTTATAATTAGGGTTATCCGATTTAATAAAGAACCAGATTTTTTGTGGAGCGGCAAAGCCGCTCCACAAAAAATTTGGTTCTTTATTTTACTGCACATCCCTTACTTCTCGATCGCCTTTAGCATCTGGGAACTTAGGGTTCTGCAATTTAATAAGGAACCAAATTATTGATGGCGCGGCTTCGCCGCGCCATCAATAATCGGTTCCTTATTTTGCGGCGAAGCCCTTATTGTTGATTAACTGCGATAATCTTGCTAAAAATTTTGCCAATCTATGAGTGTTGCCAAAGTCTCAATCCCCAAGTTTCGGCTACGCACAACTATCGTAATTCCCTTTGTGTTGCAAATTATTGCAGCAGTTGGGGTGGTAGGTTATTTATCATTTCGCAACGGACAACAAGCAGTCAATACCCTAGCGGAACAGGTAAATGGAGAAATTAGCGCTCGCATTGAACAACATGTTATTGGCTATCTCAACAAATCACAGAGTACGCTATGGCTGACCAATGCCAGTATATTGAGTGGAAATTTCAGTCTTAGAGATTTTGAAGGATTACGCCGTTATTTCTGGCGAGTAGTCCATAAAGGCGATGTTGAAGAATATATGTCCTATGGGAACGAACAAGGAGAGTTTGTCGGTGTTGAATATCAACAGGATGGAACAGTTCAGCTTAAAATTGCAACTAGCGAAACTGCGCCTCATAGAGTAATTTACTTACTAAATAATCAAGGGGAACCGCAAAAACTTTTACAAGTTGCTAAGTATGACCCACGTACTCGTCCTTGGTATAAAGCCGCTAAACAAGCTGGAAAATTGACTTGGAGTGAAATCTACCCTTTTTTCTCCAGCAAAAATACTGTACTAGGGATTTCTCCTGTTTATCCAGTTCTCGATGGGAAGAACAATCTACTTGGAGTTCTATCCATCAATGTTCGATTAACTCAAATCACGGACTTTATTAATCATTTGACGATTAGCGCTAATGGTCAAAGTTTTATCATTGAGCGATCGGGAGATTTGGTAGCTAGCTCGACAATCCCGCAGCCATTTAGGGTAATTGGAGAGGGAGACGATCGCACCATTGAGCGAATTTCTGCGGTCAAAAGTGAAAATCCTCTCGTTAGAGCAACTTCACAATATCTACTTAACCAATTTGGCAATTTTCATTCGATTAATGGTAGTCAGCATTTCAAGTTTCAAACAAGTGATGGATCTTGGTATTATGCTCAAGTATTACCGATTAATGATGGAAAGGGGATTGATTGGCTGACAGTGGTGGTTGTGCCAGAAAGCGATTTCATGGCACAAATTAATCAGAATAATCGTGATACGATTTTGCTTTGTTTTATCGCACTAACTATAGCTATCCTGTTGGGTATTCGCGCAGCTCATTGGATTTCCCATCCACTACTACAATTTGCCAAAGCCTCAGAACAAATAGCCAAAGGTAACCTAGAACAACAGGTAAATACTAGTTCCATTGTTGAAATTGAGACTTTAAGTCAGTCCTTTAACTATATGACTGCTCAACTCAAGGAATCATTCGCGGCTCTTCAACAAAGCCAAGAATCTCTTCGCATTGCTAATGAGGAATTAGAAGAAAGAGTGGAACTGCGTACAGCAGAGCTTCGACAAGAGAAAGATCGTTCTGAGCAGCTATTACTGAATGTCTTACCAGCATCGATCGCCAATCGCCTCAAACAAACAAACGAATCACCTGCTGAGCATTTTGAGGATGCAACAATCCTGTTTGCGGATATTGTTGGTTTTACCAGCTTATCGGCGCGGATGGAACCAATGGAGCTAGTTTCTGGACTAAATGAGATTTTCTCTGCCTTCGATCATCTGACCGAAAAGTATGGACTGGAAAAAATTAAAACAATTGGTGATGCCTACATGGTAGTAGGTGGATTACCAATTTCGCGTCCCGATCATGCTGAGGCGATCGCCAATATGGCATTAGACATGCAATCCTATATGCAAAACTCTCAAAGCATTATTAGTGAGACAATTGAACTTCGCATTGGCATTAATACAGGAGCAGTGATTGCGGGAGTGATCGGCATCAAAAAGTTCATCTACGATCTTTGGGGAGATGCAGTCAATGTTGCTTCACGGATGGAATCTCACGGAAAGCCTGGCTATATTCAAGTAACTGATACAACCTATGAAAGATTAAAAGAGGATTACGTGCTAGAGCCAAGAGGAACTATTGAGGTCAAAGGTCGAGGAGCGATGACAACTTACTGGCTAATTGGCAAGCGCAGTTAAAGAGAGGATTTTTGAGTTAAGCGATGCTAAATCAACATAGAGAACCAGAATTTTTGTGGCGCGGCTCTGACGCGCCACAAAAATTCTAAATAAATCGCAAAACTCTAAATTAACGCTCATGAATAGGTAAATAGGTTACGTCATGCAGTCCTGTATAAACTTGGGTTGGACGGAAGAGACGATTATCAGATAGCTGTTCTTTCCAATGGGCTAGCCATCCTGGTACACGGGCGATCGCAAAAATAGTTGTAAATAAATTACTAGGAATACCCAGCTTTTTATAAACCAATCCCGAATAGAAATCGACATTGGGATGAATACCTTTACTGGCAAGCTTTTCATAGGCTTGCTGTTCTAGTTCTAGGGCAACATCATAGTAAGGATCGTGCCCAAACTTATCAAATAACTTATGGACTAAATCTTGAAGGACGATCGCACGCGGATCTTTAACTTTGTAAATGCGATGCCCAAAGCCCATTAGTTTCTCTTTGCGCTCAATTTTGCGCTCAAGATAAGGAGTCACATTTTCAACTGAGCCAATTTCTTCCAACATGATCATCACCTCCTCATTTGCCCCGCCATGCAAAGGTCCAGCCAAAGTCCCGATCGCAGAGGTCATCACGGCATAGGGATCGGTAAGGGTTGACGCGGTTACTAGCGCCGCAAAGGTAGAAGCATTTACTGTATGTTCTGCATGAAGGGTTAAACATACATCAAAAACATAGGCCGCTAGAGGATCGGGAACCTTCTCGCTCAGCATATAAAGAAAATTGGCAGCATAACCTAAATCGTCACGAGGCATTACAGGGTCATTACCTTGGCGCATCATGTGAAAAGCCGCCACCATTGTTGGGACTTTTGCTAACAGCCGCACTGTCGCTTGATAAATATAGTCCGAATCATGAAAGTTTCCTAATGGATAGAACATTCCTAAGGCTGCAACACTAGTTTGGAGCGCGTCCATAGGATGAGCATTATCAGGAAACGACTTAATCATGTCGCGAATACGATATTTAATCCTTCTTCTATGGGTGAGATCGTGTTCAAATTCTTTTAACTGAATAGCTTTTGGCAATTCACCGAAGATTAATAAGTAACTGGTTTCGAGGAAATTACTATGCTTGCAAAGATCCTCAATACGGATGCCTCGATATTCGAGCAAACCTGCTTTACCATCAACATAACTTATGTTGGACTGGGTTGCAGGAACTCCTTCTAAACCAGGCTTATATTCTCCGATCGCCATAAATCAGCTACCTTATTAAGATTAATTTTGTTGATTTGTTAGATTATTTTATCGTTAGGGTTCTGCTATTTAATAAAGAACCCGATTTTTTGTGGCGAGGCGGAGCCTCGCCACAAAAAATCGGTTCTTTATTTTACTGCTTGTTCCTTATCTATGCTTATGATTGTGCATTGCGCGTATCAAGAATGTACAGCAGGTTGCAATAATTGTATTTTTTGCGATTTTAGATAATTGGCTAGCTTGCCATTAGTCAAAAAATAGACTTTCTAAAAACTAGTATGAGCGTAAGCATTGCTTACGCTCATACTAGTTTGAATTAATAGCTGGATAGGTGTGGGTTGTAACGATCTAAATAATTTATAGCAATTTATAGAAGGGTTATCCCAGAGGAATGTCTTGCATATTGCAATCCTAAATTATGCGTAAAATTCGTTATAGGGTTTGATTTCGCTAAGCTAGCAAAAAGAAAGCTAAGGTCAAAACCAATCGCATATTATTTAGAAGTGCCACATATTTACAAAGTCAATTTACCCTGAAATTATTGGAAAGGGTTGTTACCTTGTTTGCCAAATAAAGAAGCTTCACCCTTAATGACGGCTTTCCCGAGGTTAAATGCTGCCCAGCCGACGACTAAGACAATGGGACCCAGTACTACTAAAACTCTTAAATCCATATATTTATACCGATAAATAGAAATTGCTTTTAGCACCTATTATGACAGTAAAACTGAGAATTTAAATCCAAAAAGTTGAACTTGTATTGCTACTGCGGGATTTAAATTTTTGGTTTGTGATATATATCTGCTGTCGCTTGTGTTAGGACTAAATCAAAACCAAAAAAGAGATGGACGGCGCAAAGTGCCGTCCATCTCTTCTTTGGTTTTATGTCCTGATACACTTGGCGACAGCTATATGTCGTTTGTCTCAATTTAAATTTTTATGGAATACTGGCAAGCCTTTGTTTTGGGGATTGTGCAAGGATTAACTGAGTTTTTGCCGATTAGTAGCTCGGCCCATCTTAAGGTTGTCCCTGCAATTTTTAGATGGGCTGATGCTGGCGTGTCTTTTGATGCGGTGATTCAACTGGGGAGCATAGTAGCTGTCGTTAGCTACTTTTGGAAAGATCTAAGTACTATTACACTTGGTACGATCTCGGCATTACAAAATAAGCAATACAAGTCGCAAGAGTTTAAAATTGCTGTGGCGATCGCTTTAGGGACAGTACCCATCTTATTTGGTGGTTTGCTAATTAAAGTTTTCGTGAAAGATTATGACAACTCACCTTTGCGGAGTTTGACTGCGATTGCGATCGCTTCTATTGTGATGTCAAGCTTGCTTGCCCTAGCCGAGATATTTGGCCAGAGAGGCAAGACTGAAAAGCGCCAATTCCAGAGAGTAAGAGTGATTGATGGGATCTTGATGGGATTAGCTCAGACGATGGCGCTTGTCCCTGGAGTATCACGATCTGGCTCGACCCTGACCGCAGGTTTGTTTTTAGGCTTAGATCGGGTTGCAGCCACGAGATTTTCTTTTCTTTTAGGGATTCCCGCCATTACGATCGCAGGTTTAGTTGAGTTACTGAGCATTATCAAAAAGGGCTTTGGTGATGTTGGCATAGCACAGTTGGCGATCGGGTTGTTTTCCTCAGTCATCTTTTCTTACTTGGCGATCGCATGGCTACTCAAGTTTTTTCAAACCCATACGACTTGGGTATTTGTTGGCTATCGACTTGTTTTTGGTGCGTTAATCCTCACTGGCTTAGGACTAGGCTGGCTCAAATAGAACCCAAAAAGCATAAAAGGGACGCTTCGCGTCCCTTTTATGCTTTTGATTAAAATAAATTTCCGATCATCAGAAATTTATTTAGTAATAGAT
>CAIJEA010000550.1 GCA_903819605.1 uncultured cyanobacterium
CAAATTAACTGGAGGTTCTAAGCATTTATCTGGAATGGGATTCTATAGTACATTAACCAAAGAATGGTTTATAAATTTGACTCATATTTTTATAGATCTTGGATCTGACTTTGATGAATCATTTGCTCCCATATCACCAGAAAATATTTTATTCTTACTTATAGTTATCTCAATTTTAGCTTTAGCAATTTACGCTATTTGTTTCGTCTGTCAAAATTCTCAAAAGCAAACTTGGTTATTTCTTATTACATTAATAGGCGTAAATGCTATAGCAATAATCTTGCCAGACATTATTTTAGGAGACAGTAGATCTAAAATCAGTCGATACTTTATTCCTGTTTACTTGGGAGTTCAGATAGCATTTGCCTACTTTATTACAAATATTATTCATTCCTTTTTAACTAATTCATCTCAAAGAGATATCAGGATAAAGTGCCTAACAATATTCTTATTGTTAGGCACTTTATCCTGTGTGATTAACTCACAGACAAAAACATCTTGGATTAAAATGTATGGGCAGCATAATTCAGTTGCCTATGCTATCAATCAGTTTACACATCCACTTATAGTTGATTTTGGTTATACTGCTAATCTGATTTCTCTAAGCTATTATCTAGATCCTAAAGTTAAAATTTTAGCTGAGCTGAATTGTTATACTTGCTCTAATGATTTCAGTCAAGATAATCACAAGTATATATTACTGAGTATATTTGATCGGTTTAGTGATGTATTTTTATTTAATTCAAATTTGCCCTTAGAATTTGAAAATGAATATAAGCTAACACCAGTTTTATTGCCTCCCAATAATGTGAGAAAATCAGTAGGTAGCGAGCTATGGCGCATAACCAAAAAGCAAGAGAATTAGTAGCGTAAAGCTTCTAAGGTTTTATAGCATTAGCCAGCCTGAGACGACTGTGTGTAGAACAAATACCAAAAGATATTCGACCCTTGCTAGCAGGAGAACATACAGGGTGGGGTGTAATTAAATGTGAAAGGCGACTAATAAAAGAGGATAAAAGGTAGGTTAGATAAGAATTCTAGAGAAAGGAAGTGATAAAACGAGCCATACGCATGAAATCTAAAATGGCATCGTCTAGAAAAGTATAGGAGAAAGTCTAAATGATTATCCAAAACTGAAAGCAAAAATCAAAGAACTGATATAGCAATCCGAAATGAGTTGTGAGAGTTGCACCCGCAGGGTGCGACTCTCACAATTCTTAAAAATCTATAAATCATTTCGGATTGCTATATCAGTGTTAGAAAATACGGGAGGTGAGCTAATCAAAGCGGATGCTGCTGAGGAACGAGTGGTAAACGTACCGATTAGTTCAGCGCCATTTTTCTGTAACACTCAGCGTGCACCACAGGTTTTGATTCTGGTTATTAATTATTCCCAGCTACTTATCAAACCCTGACTAACCGCAAAAGGAGAGCGCAGAATATAGGTATAGATAAAGGCTGATAATAATCGTTGCTATCACTCTTTGGTATCCCGCAAAATTAATCTAACCTTGCATAAAAACTAAGAGAGCGGCATCTCTTAGCGCTGCTACTCTCTTAGTTTTTATGCTATATCAGCTTGATTAATATGGTTGTCCTGAAAGTTGGATGAGACACAAAGCTTCTCATCCAACTTTTGCTATACAATTGCCATAGCAACAATACATTAATTAAGTATGGATACAGCAAGTCTCAATGCTCTACTCAATAGTGGCGCAATTTTGCCAGAACTCATTGTCATTGGGACATTGGTACTCGTACTGATTGTCGATCTGATAGCATCGGGACGTAAGTCTGCCAATGTTTTACCTTATATTGCGATCGCAGGTTTAACTGCTTCAACAGCCGCCCTTGTGTGGCAATGGACAGGTTTAGAAAACCCGATCGCCTTTCTTGGTAGTTTTAATAGTGACAAACTCAGCATTGTTTTTCGCGGCATTATTGCCTTGTCTGCTTTATTTACAATCCTCGTTTCGATACGTTATTTAGAGCAATCTGGCGTAGTGGTTGGTGAATATCTAGTGATTTTGCTAGGCGCGACCCTAGGAGGGATGTTCCTAACTGGCTCTGACGAAATGGTGATGATCTTCGTTTCCTTAGAAACCCTAAGTATTTCATCGTACTTGCTCTCAGGCTATACCAAGCGAGACCCGCGTTCTAATGAGGCTGCCCTCAAGTATTTATTAGTTGGTGCAGCAAGCTCGGCAATTTTCCTTTATGGGATGTCCTTGCTTTATGGTCTTTCGGGTGGAGAAACCTCACTATCGGCGATCGCTTCTAAAATCACGGTTAGCAACACGGCGCTAATTGTATCAATGGTATTTGTGATCGCTGGGGTTTCCTTTAAGCTCTCAGCAGTGCCATTTCACCAATGGACTCCTGACGTATACGAAGGCTCCCCGACTCCTGTAGTTGCTTTCCTTTCGATTGGCTCCAAGGTGGCTGGTTTTGGACTTGCCCTAAGATTTCTGATTACCGCTTTCCCACTTGCTTCTCAGCAATGGCATTACGTGTTTGTGGTATTGACCGTCTTGAGTATCGTTTTGGGCAATGTCGTGGCGATCGCGCAAACTAGCATTAAGCGGATGCTTGCCTATTCCTCGATCGGTCAAGCTGGTTTTGTGATGCTCGGTATGGTGATTGACTCGGAAGCGGGTTATGCCAGCATGGTCTTTTACTTAATTTTGTACCTGTTCATGAACATGGGTGCATTTGCCTGTGTGATTCTATTTGCTTCACGCACGGGAACCGATCAAATTAGCGAGTACAGCGGACTTTACCAAAAAGATCCCTTGCTAACTTTGTCGTTAAGCGTTTGCCTCTTATCGTTAGGTGGTATTCCTCCCCTCGCTGGTTTCTTTGGGAAGCTATATATTTTCTGGGCGGGTTGGCAAGCTCAGGCTTATGGCTTAGTATTGCTAGCTCTAGTCATGAGTGTAGTTTCTCTCTATTACTACATCCGCGTCGTCAAGATGATGGTAGTTAAGGAACCTCAGGAAATGTCTGCCTCTGTGAAGAACTATCCACCGATCGCATGGACATTGGAAGGTATGAAGCCTCTCCAAGCAGCGATCGTAATTACTCTAGTATTTACAGCGATCGCAGGTATTGCTTCTAATCCTCTATTCTCACTATCCAATCAAGCCGTAAAAGAAACTCAGTTTCTTCAAGCTAAAGCACCGAATGCAAAATCAGTAGCAGTCTTACCAACAACTGCACAGTAAAAAATAAAAAGGGCGCTTTGCGCCCTTTTTATTTTTGTGTTTTCTGTAGCATTCTCAAAACTTTCTTGGGTATCGATTAGACTAAAATTATATAGTCTAAATTTTAGAAATAATGACGACACGCTTAGAGAAAGTACGACACCTTCAAGACATTTTTATTTCCCGTGCAACAGGTGGAGATGTCAAGGACGAAGATTATAGTATTCTCCGTTTAGAGTTACTAAGAGATAGCACAGTCAGAGATCTTCTTCCTAAGTTTGTTAGAACTTGCGACGAACTATCAAAATTCTGGGGTTTCATTAAACCAAAGTTCAGTACCTACCAAGAACGAAGAACTTTTATATGGGAAGAGTTTGGTTCATTGATTACATCTTTGGAACAAAATATTATTGCGGCTCAACCAGCAGATGATGATATTTCCGCAGCTCTGGCTAAGTTCGATACTGAACATGTCCATATTGCTTGGCAAAAAGCCCTTGAACGCAGAGATGAAGATCCAGAAGCAGCAATCACTATGGCACGGACATTAATTGAATCAGTTTGTAAACATATTTTAGATGAAGTAGGTATTCCTGACACCGATAAAGATGATTTGCTTAAACTCTATAGAGAAACTGCTAAACAACTTAATATGGCTCCTGAACAGCACCAAGAAGAAGTCTTTAAACAAATACTTGGTGGTTGTTCTTCAGTCATTCAAGGACTTGGAACTATACGCAATAAGTTGAGTGATACTCATGGCAAAGGGAAAAAAGCCATTAAACCATCTCCTCGTCACGCTGCACTTGCGGTCAATTTAGCGGGGTCAATGGCTGCATTTTTGGTTACAACTTGGGAAGAAAGAGCGTCGAAATCTACCTAAAAAATGGATGAAATAGCTAGAGAATACTGACAGCAAACTTTAGACAATGAATCTTGGAGGTAATCGCATAGCTGAGCTAAGATTCATTCACATAGAAGAGTTAATATCTATGCTTTTAGAAGACTATTTCGATTTTCTAAGCCCAAATGATATCCACATCAAAGGTCATCGTATTGGCATCTAAGATATCATCAGAAAATATTCATAGGAAGTAAAACAATGCAAACAATCCAAACGACAGCCCAAGTTGATGAAAAAGGCATACTCCAAATTCAACTTCCCGAACATTCAGGAGAAAAACTAGATATTTTATTGGTGTATCAAATTGTCCAGAAAACTCAAAAGCGCCAATGGTCACAGCGATTTCTGAGTACATTTGGAGCATGGCAAGGAGAGCCTCTAGAAAGAGAACCCCAGCCCTAATTTGCGGACAAATACGCGCCCAATTACAAAAGCTGGGAACTCCAATTGGAAGCTATGATTTACAGATTGCTGCGATCGCTTTAGCTAATAATCTTATCCTTGTAACCCATAACACTAGAGAATTTGAACGTGTTGAAGGATTAAAACTTGAAGATTGGCAAGAATAAAAGTTTTCTCTCATCTCCTGAAAATATGTCTATGTGACCAAGGTGGCGATTGTTTTCAATACATTAAAGTTATAGATTTATTGGGCGATCGCACTCTAATTGATGAGTATATATTCAGCCATCACAAGAACAGCACTATCAAGAATGTTTGAAGAAAGAACTGTCAGAAGCGATCGTAAGGCTGCGATCGCATAGAGAACAGGTGAAAAAGAACTTTTACTTATTTCATGAAAGTATATTTTTGACTTGGCGATCGCCTAATAGCAAACTTTAAAAAGATACTCGCTAATGAGATTATCTCAAGATAAATACATTCATTAATTTTAGATAGTGTGAAACAAGAACAGGTTGCATTTCATCCCTGAATTGGCATTTATCCAACCCCTCCATAAATCGCAATTTTTTCATTACCAATCCATGCCCAAAGTTGATCGCCATAGGAAAAATGCCACCATTCATTAGGATGTCTTTGAAATCCGCTATGGGTCATGACTTGGTTTAGGAATTCGCGATCGCGATGAAATTCCATCTCTTTAGCATCACTGGAATTAGCAAAATAATTAGGCAAGGAGCGATCGCTAATTTCATCAATTGGAGAACCTAAGTTCACTTCCCGATCTTGAGCGTCAAAGAGAGTCACATCGATCGCTGCACCAGTACTGTGGGGCGGAGGTGTTTTGGGATCGTGACTGGGAATTGCCCAAAACTTCATTACTTCGGCACTGAGTAAATTTTTTTGCTCTTCAGAAAGAGAATTTATTTCTAAGCCTTTACTTTCCACTAACTGTGCGAAACTATAATCCACCATAAACTGCTGTACAGGAATCGGGCGATAGGCATCAAAAACTGCAATTTGCCAATAGGGGCGAATCCTTTGCAAATAGGCTTGAGATTTTTGCAATCGTTCTAAAATTCCTTGGCGTACAAAAAAAGGAGAGCGATCGCCATATGGTGCGCCCAATGACATATATGGATGGGGATCGATTGTGATGATACCATCAGTGATCGCCACTAATGGCTCGTCACACTCAGAAATAGGAATGTTTTGATAGGGTTTCATGATGCAAGGCAGAAAAAAGGACAAAACCAAACTATTGGCTAATATCTATAGCCACATAAGTTAAGACATAAAACCCAGAAGAGAGTTGCGGC
>CAIJEA010000551.1 GCA_903819605.1 uncultured cyanobacterium
CAAGAATGTCTACCATTGTTTGAGGCGATGGGCAGTAATATCAAACATTGCGGTGCGATCGGCAGTGGTCAAGCCGTCAAGCTTTGCAATCAAACTCTCGTTTCTGTCTATATGCTTGCCCTTTGTGAAACTATGCAAATGGCAGAAAAGATGGGCGTTGCCCCGCAATTAGTTGTCGATGTATGCGGTAGTGGTGCGGCTGGCTCATGGGCCTTAAATAATCTCGGCATGAAGGTTGCTACGGGCGATTATCAAGCAGGATTTGCGATTAAGCATATGCTGAAGGACTTGCGCCTCGTGCGAGAAATTAGCGATCGCCAGAATTTAGATTTTCCTGTGGATTTACCAGCGATCGCCTTAGCGATGCAAAATTTCCAAAAAGTGAGTCAACTCGATGATGGACAAGGTGCAGAACAAGGCACACAAGCAATGATTCGCGCCTACCTGTAGTGGCAATTCATGAATTGCCACTACAGGCGGGGTTTTAAATTTGCGATAAATCGTAAATTGTTAAAAATCTTGCAAACTCTAGCAAGTATGCTTTGATACAATGCGAAGCTAATCCCATAAAGATGCCTCCGCTCCTCCAGAAAAAATGCAACTGGCAAAACGACTTCGTAATATTCAGCCCTCCTTAACTCTAGCGATCGACGCAAAAGCTAAGGCAATGAAGGCTAGTGGAATTGATGTTTGTAGCTTTAGTGCTGGCGAACCAGACTTTGATACACCCGACCATATCAAGGCTGCTGCCAAACTCGCACTCGACCAAGGCAAGACTCGCTATACTGCCGCCGCAGGTATACCCGAACTCAAGCAAGCGATCGCCGCTAAACTACTGCGCGACAATCAAGTAACCTACAAGCCTGAACAAATTATTGTCACTAACGGCGGTAAGCACTCGCTGTACAACCTGATGATGGCAATCCTTGATGAGGGAGATGAAGTAATTATTCCTGTACCATTTTGGGTGAGCTATCCCGAAATGGCAAAACTTGCCCAAGCGACTCCCGTATTCGTAATCACTACTGAAGAAACTGGCTACAAAATCACCCCCGAACAATTAGAAGCCGCAATTACTCCCAAAACCAAGCTATTTGTTCTCAATTCGCCTTCTAATCCCACAGGCATGGTGTATTCTCCTGCGGAAATCAAAGCTCTAGCTGAAGTTCTAGACCGACATCCGCATGTTTATATCGTTTCTGATGAGATTTACGAAAAGATTCTTTACGATGGTGCGACTCATCTCAGCATTGCATCGGTGAGTCAGTCGATGTACGATCGCACATTGATCAGTAGTGGTTTTGCTAAGGCTTATTCGATGACAGGCTGGCGGGTTGGCTATTTGGCTGGCGCACCTGAAATTATCAAAGCTGCCACCTTGATTCAAGGACATAGCACCTCGAATATCTGCACCTTTGCTCAGTATGGAGCAGTTACAGCGCTTAATGATTCCCAAGAATGTGTAGAGGTGATGCGAAAAGCCTTTGCTGAGCGTCGTGACGTGATGTATGACCTGTTAACTTCCATTAAAGGATTTACTTGTCCCAAACCCGATGGCGCATTCTATCTATTTCCGAGCATCAAAGCCTTTGGAATGCCTTCTCTAGAATTTTGTGACAAATTGCTAGAGGATCAGAAGGTTGCCCTGATTCCAGGGATTGCTTTTGGTTTAGATAATTGCATTCGTCTTTCCTACGCTACCAATTTAGAGACAATTCGCGAAGGTTGCGATCGCATTCGCAAGTTTGCGGAAAAGTTATAAAATTTTAAAGTTATCGCCTATAAAAGTTCTGCAATAAAGAACCAGATTTTTGATGGCGCGGCTACGCCGCGCCATCAAAAATCGGTTCTTTATTTTACGGCGAAGCCCTAAGTGATAACTTTAAAAAATAGAAATTCTCATGGCAAAGTTTTACGATCGCATTACGACCGAGCTACAAACATTTATCGAAGCGCAGCATATTTTCTTTGTGGCGAGTGCTCCCAATGATGGGCGCGTGAATCTGTCACCTAAAGGAATGGATGCTTTGCGCGTAATTAACGAGTCCGAAATTGCCTATCTCGATCTCACAGGAAGCGGCAACGAAACCGCCGCGCATCTGCTCGAAAATAGCCGAATTACGGTTATGCTATGCAGCTTTACCGAAAAGCCTTTGATTCTGCGCCTCTACGGACAAGGCGAGCCAATCCGCCCCAGAGATGCGGTATGGCAAGAA
>CAIJEA010000552.1 GCA_903819605.1 uncultured cyanobacterium
CGATCGCTCCATAAAACCGATCCAAACTACTCAAAAAATGAGCGCGGCTGAAATGCTTAGAAGTCAAGGCATTGATTACCTTCTCAATCTCAACTGCAATAATATTTCTCTGAGCAAAATCAGGATTATTGAACACACTCCGAAAAATCCGTTCCGTTAGCAAATGCTGAATTAACATCTCCTCAACCGCCGACTCCGCCAGATTCGGATTAATCGACTGACGACAAAGCTGCATAAACGCCGCAAACGCATCAATGAACTTTTTGTTAGTCTTCTCCTCTTTGCGGATTAGCTCCAATAAAGCCGTAGCATGATCCTTCACGCGATCGCCAAACTCTTCGGCAGCCTTTTCCCATTGCGCGATCGCAGGCGCACGATATTCAAAAAACTGGCGCACTACATCCACCAATTCCTGATCCTTAGTAATGTCCACATCCATTACCAACTTGCCAT
Organism: uncultured cyanobacterium; assembly: GCA_903819605.1. Taxonomy (GTDB): domain Bacteria; phylum Cyanobacteriota; class Cyanobacteriia; order Pseudanabaenales; family Pseudanabaenaceae; genus Pseudanabaena. Next base: position 454 of record CAIJEA010000552.1, read on the forward strand.
CTTGATAGAGAATGGCGCGATCGGGTTGTTGAAAAATAATATTGTCTTTGGGATAGCCTACAGCAAACTTCTTCTGAACTTCCTTCTTCAGATCATCCTTGCTATCTTTTGCTTCCCAATAGGCACGCGGTAAATGATAAATATCTACCAACGCCCCATCAATGCGAATCGGTTGTTTTTGCGATCGCTTAATCGCAAATTGCTGCTCTAAAGTCCAGTCAAACTGTCGCCCGCATGATTCTAGCAACTGCTGAAAAGCTGACAGCACTGCGCCCTCATGCACTATCCCTAACTTGCCATAGCGATCCAAAGCTTCATAGTAGTTCTTGATCGGCTTGTGCGATGGCTTGAGGCTGAGACTAGGCATACAGGACTATATGAAATTTTCGAGTAATACGACTACTATAAACTAATTGTGAACTATTTATCTATTGAAGTGGAGATCGATACCCTTGCGTTTTAGTAAACTAAGCTAGAGACTGTTAAAAGTACTAATTAGGAAGATATTCAAATGACAGTTAAAGAAATACTTAGCAAAAGAATGGAATAAGCTTCCCCATGATGGCTCAATCAATCACGATCGCTATCTCTATGATTGTCCAAAAGTTGAAAGATGAAAATAGTTTTGCTGACACTGATATCATAACTCTATGCCACTGTCCCCCCTCAATCAAAACACTTTATCAAATATCCGCCTAATTGCTTCCGATGTTGATGGAACTCTTACCCATAAAGGGAAGTTCTCCTCCGACTTCATTACTACTCTTCTCGATTTACAATCAGCAGGAATAAAAGTCCTATTAATAACAGGTCGCTCGGCGGGTTGGGTCAGTGCTTTGGTTAATTATTTACCCGTTGTAGGTGCGATCGCTGAAAATGGTGGTCTATTCCTACAGCCAAATGGTCAACAAGATTTACTCTCTGATATTCCCGATGTATCTAGACATCGTAACCTTTTAGAAAATACCTTTCATCAAATCAAACAGCTATTTCCTCATCTTCATCCTTCTACTGACAACCAGTTCCGAATTACCGATTGGACTTTTGATGTCGATGATTTATCCGTTCGCGATATTCAAGCCATCTCTTCGCAATGTCAGCAACTGGGTTGGAGTTTCACTTATAGCAATGTCCAATGTCATATCAAACCAGTCCATCAAGATAAAGCAACTGGGTTGCTCTCAGTTCTAAAAAACTACTTCCCTGAAATCAATTCGCAGCAAGTGCTGACCGTAGGTGATAGTCCTAATGATGAAGCAATGTTTAACCCCGATCTATTTCCTAACTCGGTCGGAGTGGCAAATGTTCGACATTATCAAGACAAAATGTTGCATTTACCCAAATACGTGACTCAAAGTTCTGAGTTTGATGGCTTTACAGAATTGGTTAAATCATTACTGCAAAAATAAGAGGCGATTAGCTCTATCCATCCTCTAGCTCACCACCAATTTTTGAAGCTATTGCGCGATCGTATTTCATGTTGTAGTATACGTACTACATAACGAGATTAAGACCATGCCTTACCAGCAATTAAATATCGCAACACCCAAGCCAGTCTTGTCTTGGGCAGATCATGACCTAGGACATGAAGAAACGAAAATGGCTAAAAATGTTGCTTCCTTGCCCTTTGTGTTTAAGCATGTTGCCCTAATGCCTGATGTGCATCTTGGCAAAGGTGCACTCGTCGGCTCCGTGGTTGCAACTAAAGAAGCGATCGTCCCCGCAGCAGTGGGAGTGGATATTGGTTGTGGCATGGCTGCGATCGAGACTCCATTTCACTATGAACAATTAGAAGGAAAGCTCAAGCAAATTCGTCTAGAAATCGAAGCCGCGATTCCAGTTGGCTTTAATGATAACAAGGAGGTCGAAAAGCCTGTTCTTAATTGGCAAGGATGGAGAGAATTCCGTGAGTTGCATTCTGGAGTTCAACATCTTGAAGGTAAAGCCATGAAGCAAATGGGTTCCCTAGGTGGCGGTAATCACTTTATCGAAGTCTGCATAGATACAGATAATCAGGTGTGGCTAATGCTGCATTCTGGTTCTCGAAATATTGGCAATATGCTTGCTCAAAGACATATCGAGACAGCGAAGGAGCTAGCCCGACTAGCAGGAACTTCTCTACCCGATAAGGATCTAGCATATTTTGTTGCTGGTACTTCTGAATTTGCCGCTTACTGGCGCGATTTACAATGGGCACAGGAATATGCGCGTTCTAATCGTGATGTCATGATGGCAAGATTTAAGAAAATTATCGAGAAGTATGCTAGCGGTGGCAAACCTGTTAAACCGTTACTGACCGTAAATTGTCATCACAACTATGCCGAAAAAGAAACTCATTTCGGTGAGGATGTGTATGTCACCCGCAAAGGTGCGGTAAGGGCAAGAACAGAGGACTACGGCATTATTCCTGGGTCAATGGGAGCGAAGTCTTTTATCGTCAAAGGCAAAGGAAATACCGAAAGTTATTGTTCTTGTTCTCATGGGGCTGGTCGATTGCTGTCTCGGAGTAAGGCAAAGGATCGATTCACCTTAGATGACCTAATTCAGCAGACTCAAGGCATTGAGTGTCGCAAGGATACAGGCATCATTGATGAAATCCCTGCGGCTTACAAACCGATTGAGCAAGTGATGCACCAGCAATCCGACCTAGTCGAGGTAGTCGCCACTTTGAAGCAGATCATTTGTGTAAAGGGTTAAGTAGAGATTTTTGCGTTGTTGCCATATTCGATCGCGATCGCCTCAATCTCATCCGCAGGTTTAAAACCAAAAATCTGAGAATAAAAATAAAACTCGCCATCAAGGGCACGTTTGATATTTTCGGCTTTACGGAAGCCATGCTGTTCGCCTTCAAAGGGAACATAGGCAACGGGTAAACCCTTCTCGCGTAAAGCCTTGACCATCATCTCAGCTTGATTGGGTGGGACGACTTTATCTTCTAAACCTTGGAAAAAGGCGATCGCACAGGACAGCTTTTCCGTGAAATGAATTGGCGATCGCTGGATATAAAGCTCCTTTTGTTCGGGATATTTACCGATTAGACTATCGAGATAGCGCGACTCAAATTTGTGGGTATCTGTAGCCAAAGCTTCCAGATCGCAAATTCCATAATGACTTGCACCTGCTTTGAACTCATTACGAAAAGTCAGAGCGCAAAGGGTCGTATAGCCGCCAGCACTACCACCTGAAATCGCGAGGCGATCGCCATCGACTAAACCTTTGTTAGCTAAAAACTTGGCTCCATTAGCGCAGTCATCGACATCGACAATGCCCCAATGACCTTTGAGGCGATCGC
>CAIJEA010000553.1 GCA_903819605.1 uncultured cyanobacterium
CCTGCTATTTGTGCTGAAGCTGAGGCTGAGGGGGAAGCACTAGTAGCAGCGGTGCTTGGGCTAGCGGCTGTAGGAGACGTTGAAGTTGCAACTGGAGTCTGTGGAGCGCAAGATGCCATCACAAAGCCAAGTCCACCAAGGGACATATATAGAGCCTTACGACGAGATAGTTTCAAGCTAGGACGCATAGTGATGATGTGGTGAAACGTTATAATAGTTGTGAAGGTACTTAAATAAAATATTTCAAACAGAAGATTTTAGATTAAATACCAAATATTGTTCTAATGAAACCATTAACTGTATAGCCCTGTAGCAATAATTTTGGGATTTATAAAATCAACACTTACTAGCTAATACAAGGTTTTTTAACAACAAACAAATCAGATAATACACCTCGAAGGTAAAGACAAGGTTAAGAAGAAAAACAAAGTGTCGATGTTATTAATGAGTTCTAAATATCTAAACTAAAATTCATGATTCTTACATTGTCATCGCATCTGTATTTGTGGATTAAACCTTTGATTGAAAAGGGTTTCAAGGTTGTCAAAATATTTTTTCTAAAAGTGCAGCCTAGGTGATATATATTTTTGGTAAGTATGTTTCTAAATGACGTACTAGGTTCTATTCTGATAGAATACTTTGAGTTAAGGCTCATTGTGTTTCAAGGTATTTAGTCGAACCTATTGATAGAAGTTGTGATAATTATGATATAGAGGAATTATTCTAAAAATACGCTAAAACCTATAAGACCTATTTTTCTATATTTAATTAATTTTGATTTAGAAGAATTCAAGAAGCAATTTTTTTATTTTTTATCTCATTATCGAACTTAATGACATGGGTGTATTCATATCAATGTCAGATGCTGCGATTTTTGAGTCTATGTTGCTCTAGTAAAAATGTGATTAGTATTTGTTGTGAACTTATATATCTAGAAAATGTGTAAAAGATTCTGAGACATTGACTCTTAGCTTTTTCTGTAATGTCAAGCATTTCTCTACGCAACTAAATAAAGACCTTGAGTCCTAGTAAATCTTAATTAAACCTAAAGTTCTAAAATCCACCGAAGTAAACATTCCTTCAAATTCTATGGAAAACGCAATCATTAATGCTGAAAATGTCGCAGTATATTACGGTTCTCATCTTGCCGTTTCTGGAGTTAATCTAGCAATCAATACTAATCAAATTACTGCTTTTATTGGTCCTTCTGGTTGTGGTAAAAGTACCGTTTTACGTTGCTTTAACCGCTTAAATGATTTAATTTCTGGCGCAAGAGTAAAAGGTAAAATCACCTTTGGAGCGCACGATCTCTACGATCCTAAAATCGATCCTGTTGCAGTGCGTCGTCGCATTGGCATGGTGTTCCAGCGTCCTAATCCATTTCCAAAATCTATTTATGAAAATATTGCCTTCGGCCCTCGCATCAATGGGTTTAAAGGTAGCAAAAGCGATATGGACGATCTTGTCGAGCGATCGCTAAAGCAAGCTGCTATTTGGGAAGAAGTTAAGAATAAGCTTGGGGAGAGCGGCTTAGCCCTTTCTGGTGGACAACAACAAAGGTTGTGTATTGCCCGTGCGATCGCAACGGAGCCAGAAGTGATTTTGATGGATGAGCCATGTTCGGCTCTCGATCCAATTTCTACTTTGAGAATTGAGGAGCTGATGACAGAACTCAAACAACGCTTCACGATTGTGATCGTTACCCACAACATGCAGCAAGCTTCACGGGTATCTGATATTACTGGGTTCTTTAATACTGAACTAGATGACCGTGGACAGCGCACTGGTAAACTAGTGGAGATTGATCGCACTTCGTTGATTTTCAGTAGCCCCAAGCAAGTTGCTACAGAAGAATATATCAGCGGTAGATTTGGATAAATTTTTAAGATATAGCTTTAGCTGAGTAAGCTAAAACATAAAAAAGAAGAGAGTTGCGGCGCTAAGCGCTGCAACTCTCTTCTTTTGCGATAGGTGCGCCCAAACAAGCTCGAAAATTAATTTTTATAATATGTATGACTTGGGTTTTATGTTTTTTAGGAAATGTTTCTGAAAAAATGTTAATTTTTTGTAAAGCGATTATTCTTAATCAGAAATAAATGCCGATGGAGCCAGTTACATATCTGATCAAAAATAACAGCAATGTTGTTACACCTTTGCTTGAGCTACGCGGGGTTCACAAAAGCTTTGGGGCTAATACTGTCCTCAATGGAGTCGATCTAGCTGTGCATACAGGCGAAGCGATCGCCATAATTGGACCGTCTGGTACTGGCAAATCCACAATTTTGCGACTTATCTGTGGATTGATTGCGCCTGATGCGGGAGACGTTTATATCAATGGCAACCTAGTTTTTTCTGAGGATATCCAAGATGCAAACTATGGTCTGAGTATTGGTATGGTGTTTCAAAATGCAGCCCTATTTGACTCGCTCACCGTTGCCGAAAATGTTGGGTTCTCTTTGTTTGAGCATTCCCATTTATCAAAACGAGAGATTTCTCGACTGGTCGAACATAAGCTAGCTTTGGTTGGATTAGAAAATATTTGCGATCGCTATCCTAGCGAACTATCTGGTGGTATGCGAAAGCGCGTCAGTTTTGCTCGGGCAATTATGGATGACCCAACAGCTAAAACCCAAAACAAAAAAGTTCTGCTCTACGATGAACCCACCGCAGGGCTAGACCCCGTAGCTTCAACAATTATTGAAGACTTAATGCGATCGCTACGAGAGCAACAGGTTTGCGATAGTTATATAGTCGTGACGCATCAAGACAGCACAATCAGACGTACAGCCGATCGCTTGATCGTTCTTTATCGCGGATCGGTGCGCTATGCAGGAAACGTTAGTACAATTGATACGACTGACAACCCATATGTCAGACAATTTTTTAGTGGCAGCACTGAAGGTCCAATTCAACTTTTGACTAAGGAGGTATGAGGCTCGTGCAGCGAAAAACATTACGCGACGGTGCGCTTGGCTTATTTATCATCGGTGGAGTAGTGGCACTTGGGGGCGCATTACTATGGCTACGCGGTCTACAGCTAAGTAGCGCTAAGTTTACTTTCACGATCAAGATGCCTGATGCTAGTGGATTAAATACTGGTTCAGTAGTTAGATTCCGAGGTGTAGAAGTTGGGCGCGTAATTGCGCTTACGCCACAAACTGAAGGGGTTGATGTGCAAGTGAGTATCGAGAACTCAAGATTAGTTATTCCGAGGCAGTCTATTGCAGAAACTAATCAAAGTGGGTTTTTAGGTAATACCAATATTGATATTTTTCCTCCTAAGGAGAAGCTGGCGATCGATCCTAAACTAAATCCTCTGGCAAAAGACTGTAATAGTACCTTAATTATTTGTCAGGGTGGAGAAGTTGAAGGCTCTCAAGGCGTAAGTTTTATAGCTTTGCTCAAGGATTCGAGCGCCACCCTCCGCAAAATCAATGACCAAAATTTGATTGACAATCTCAATGACACCTTAGTCTCGGCAAAAGCAACAGCTCGAAGTATCCAAAAATTGACTGACTCCGCTAATCGAGTTGTTGGTAAATTTGAGAATCAAATTGTTAAATTTGGCGATACCGCTGACGCAATTAGTGGTGCAGCCACAAAAGTTGGGAATGTGGCGAACAGCGCTCAAGACTTAATCGAGGCAAATCGTGAAAAACTTGCTCAAACTCTAGATGGGATTTCCGCAACTTCTAATGAAGCGCGATCGCTGCTAGCTAGTGCCAAGCCTCTCTTAAGTGATGGCAAGTTAATTGATAATTTGAAAAGGCTATCCGAAAATGCTGCTGAGACATCGGCAAATCTTCGTAAGGTTTCTGGCGAGCTTAATGATCCTGCTACAATCGCCTCCTTACGAGAGACCCTTGACTCTGCCCGCGCAACTTTTGCCAATGCCAAGAAAATTACCGCCGATCTCGATGAATTAACGGGCGATCCAAAACTTCGCAGTAATATTCGCAATTTGATTAATGGTTTAGGTGGGTTGCTTTCTACAGCACCAAATCTTGATATTACCTCGACAGCTAGCAATTCACGTTCAAGCGACCCATCAACCACTGTAGAAGTTGCTCGAAATAAGGTGATTAAACCCACAACCGATGATAGCCTGAAGCTTGAAAAATCTCTTAAACCTGAAAAAGTGAAACTCAATAGTACCAAGCCAAGCAGCTCAATTGTTAAATCAGAGATAACATCTTCGCAAGAAATTTTAAATTCAGATAACTTAGACAATTAATGGTCAATTAACGTAATGGACGCGCAGTAAAATAAAGAACCAGATTTTTGTGGCACGGCGGAGCCGCGCCACAAAAATCTGGTTCTTTATTAAGTCGCAGAATCCTAATGGTCAATTA
>CAIJEA010000554.1 GCA_903819605.1 uncultured cyanobacterium
CATGATACGTTTAGAAACCGCAAAGAGAATTATGTGGACATTGTGATGGAAACTTCTTGTGGATTACACAATTTCAGGGTTACCATGAGACATGGGAAGGTTGCTTAACTTGACCATCTCAATGGGGAAATAGGCTTAGCGATTATCTCCTCCTTATTTCCGATGAAGTCTGTTGATTAAGATTGTTAATCCGAGAAATTCACCTACTACAACATGACGAGGACGAAATGTGCGACTAATTTTTCCGAAAAAGGAAGTGAGATAGATATTGTCATCAAAGGTGATGGCTAAGGCTACTGCTGCGCCTGTGGCGATCGCGCTTTCTAAACTCATTTTTTACTTCTCTCTACAACATCATTTATTTCGCTGAATTTATCGTATAGGTTTTATTTAATAGAAACAAATTTTGTTTCTCCTTGAAACGATAAATTCAGATTATGGATAAAAGAGATTGTGTCACTATGGGGCGCACTCTCTTTTTCTGTAAGGCTTGATCTTGCTTGCAATTAATCACTTTAAATTATGATTTCAACAAGAAAGAATATTTGATTTTATTAATAGCGATCCCTAACATTGGGAATATTCTCAATTGAATTCCAATTCAAGTTTTACGCAAGATTCTATCCTTTTAACGCGAGAATCCCGTTAATTAAAAAAATGAACTCACTATTAACCTCAATTCCCACGGCACTAACCGCTTTTACTGCAACTAATCTCGATGATGTACTGATTCTGTTGTTGTTTTTCTCACAGGTAAGTACAACATTTGCTAAACGACATATTGTAATTGGTCAGTATTTGGGATTTGGAGCGTTGGTGGTGGCTAGTTTGTCGGGATACTTTGGTGGACTCTTGATGCCTCGTGACTGGATCGGTATGTTGGGGATTTTACCGATCGCAATTGGTTTAAACCGCCTATTCATTCCTGAAACTGAGGAGGATGAAGTAGTAGAAAATCAGCTTAAAAAGTCAAGTTCTTGGTTTTCTAACTTACTTTCACCGCAGGTTTACAGCGTAGCGGCAGTTACCTTTGCTAACGGTGGAGACAATGTTGGCATTTATGTTCCTCTCTTTGCTGCATGCACATGGGAAAGTTTGTTAGTGATTCTTGGGGTCTTCTTTTTGATGGTTGGTGTTTGGTGTTATACCGCCTATCGCTTAATCCAAGTACCTGCGATCGCTGATTCTCTGAGTCGCTATGGAAATTACCTCGTCCCTTTTGTACTGATTGGCTTAGGAATTCTGATCATGATCGACAGTCACACCCTTGAAAACCGTGGCTTAGTGGTTCTTACTCTGCTAATTGGCGGAAGCGTGATCTTAAATCTCGGACGCAATCTTACCGAGATTAACCAACTCAATGCTCTCAATGCCAAAGAACCTCAACTGGACTAAATGATGAACCGCACGAAGTACAAATCATCATGACATTAGAACAAGTCTTTCAACCTTTCTTTCAACCTTCAGGATCAAAATTATGAAACTATTTCAAACCGTACTTTTTGCGCTAGTAATGCTAGTGAACTTAGCGATCGCCCAACCATCCTTTGCGAATAAACCACCTGTCACCAGCAATCCCGACTATATTTCTGTGACCGAGGAATTAGCCAAGGCAACTGATCCCACCGAAATTGCGAAGCTTAAATTTGAGAAATATATTATCGAAACTGGCGAATCCTTTGCGGAATGCCGTAATTTAACGGGTAGTCCTTTAGTGGTCTATGGCAAGAAATCCAAATCGGATCAATCTACTTTCGATAACTCTCTCTATACATTGCCTAGCGATGCTACCACTAACGAAGACTGGAATTGTCAAGGCGTTTACTTAGCTAAAGGATTAGATAACGATGGTCTGCCTGTTGCCCTTAAGCTAGTCACAGGTGCAAAATTAGTGGCTACAGCTAATTCTGAAACTGGTTCAGTGGAGCTAAATATTCCTGTGACTAAGGTTTTGAAAACAGGTGAAGCTAACTGGTTAATACCTGCTACCCCTGAGGAATTAGCAGTATTAACTTTGTCTCAAGCTCCCTTAGATTAACGCGAGTAGATTAAGCGTTTGAGTACTATTCTTTGTGCAATTCAAATCTTATTACGAAAGGTAGCAAAATCTTTTTAAATCCACACTTTACAACCGTGATTTAAATCAATCAAATCTCCTATGCGTAAGGATTCTGATCCTTTTTCATAGGAGATTTTTACTATATAATTTGGAGAACAAATACTTGCTAAACAAGAAATACCGCAGATCCAGCAATCCAATAATGCAACTATTATTTAAACCTAAGAAAAATGCCGAAGAGACAGCGCTATTAGGTAAGCAAAATCCTAATCGGGTGCGCGATCATTTAGCTAATGAAAGAACTTACCTATCATGGATGCGAATGGCGATCGCCTTATTAGGTGTCGGCGTAATTGTGGTGCGACTGCGGATCTTACGTCCACCCATGCTAGCTACACCGGGGAATGGCTGGAAATTAGGATTAGTATTTGCAATTTTTGGAATACTGACTGTGTGGTTGTCTACGCATCATTATTTTGCAGTACGCAATGACATTGATGCTGATACCTTTGATCCGCCCGATCGCTGGGTGGTTTTGTTTAGTTTAGCAATCACTTTGATCGGTGCAGGTGTAATTTATTATGTCTTTGCCGCACCTTTGGAACAGATGAATTTAATTATTCCTGATTAATGGAAAAGTAATAATGCGCCATGCTATAGGAGCAGCATATTATTAGAGACGCGCAGTAAATTTGTAGAGTGGCTTTGCTACTCTACAAATTTACTGCTTGCTTTGGAGTCACTTATTCTTAAAGCTATTTCCTATTTATCCCCAAATCTATTTTGGTTTTACCGTGAGATTGCGAAGTCAATTGTCAGGCGTTGTGATTATGCGGTAAAAATTGTAGAAGCAAATTGTGATCCCCTTGATGATCTGCTCTTGCAGCATGGACAAGTGGATATTGCCTTTATCTGTAGTTACCCCTATATAGTCTCGTACTTTGGAAACTTGGATCGGTCTGACTTTGTGGTTCTACAATCGCTTTTATGTCTTCCAATAAATTAGGTGGTTTGACCTCCACTCTTTTCCGTCCACTGCGCCAATAACCATCTTCAATTGCACAACTATTTAATTCTTTTGTTCCCTTTCTCACAGTTCGGCGATTCCACCCTAGTTCTCGCTCTGCAAGTGTTTGTCCTCCTACACCCAGACTTTTTACCACTTCAGCCATAAACTGTCTTCGGTCAATTCCTTTCAGCTTTGTAGCGGTTTTGATATATAAAACTTTAAGATGCTCTGGCAATTGTAGGGTGTTGGCTGGCAACATGGCGGCCATATTAAAGCTTGAAAATTTTTATTGAAGAACTTGCAAGTAGAAATATTGAAATTACTGAAGAATCATGATTTAGCGGAAGAAAGGAAGTAGTTGATAGGTTTCGCTTTCGTAGAGAATGTAAACGCCTAGACCAATGAGAACAAAAGGCACGATCGCATCACTGTATTGAGAGAGAAACTTAGCGATCGCAGGATGCCGACTAAATTGATAGGCAATATAACACCATACAGAAACAAGAACTAAAAATGTGGCGATCGTGATCCAGAGCGAAACTGCATTACTACCTGCAAACAAAGGAATAAAAATGCCGATATTATCGCCCCCATTTGCTAGAGTAACCACAGCAACATGATAGGTCTGCGGTGCGATCAGAGGTGGTTTGCCTTGCTCAGGAATGTCACAGGTTTGTACCATTACATTGTCGTGCTTCTTGAAGAAATCCTTAACTCCAATAGCAATCGGTAATAGACCTAATAGCCCAATCCATTTCGTTGGCAGTACGATCTCTGATTATCTAATCTTGCCGTTGTCATACATCCCAGAGATGGAATTCTGAACTTTACGCCGACCTTCATTTCTCAAGAAACAAATTCAGGAAATTTACGGGCTAGCTCGGTAATTGCAGGACATATCGCGGCATTTTCGGTGCGGTTCTCCAACGTATTCCAACTGAAGGGAGCCGATTGGGCAGCAGATAACCATAATAATCTTTTTGCTCTAGTCATACCAACGTATAGGAGGCGAAATTCCTCTGCTTGCTTGAGATAGCTGCATTGCTTCCATGCTTCTTCCGCATTAGGAATGCGATCGCCATGTACGAGGGCAGAGATCTGCGCCCTTGCCACTTCAGGCAATCCAAAGTCCCCTAAGAACTTGACTGATTCAGGAAGATAAGCCTCACCTGGACAAATCCGCTTATGTAGAAATGGCATAAATACCACATCCCAATCCAGCCCTTTTGCCTTATGCAGAGTGATAATCGTTACTTGCCCCCCAGTCATATAGCGTCCTTCTAGGTTTTCATCTTCAACGGATTCAAAATTCTCTGATTCGACAATGTCCTGAAGTGCAGCGATCAAGGTTTGCATTGAATAATTGCCAATAAGTTCTTGATTTAGGCGATCGCATAATTTATCTGCTGTTGCTAAGAGTCCAGCCTCGTCGTCATAGAGAGTAAATGCAATAAATGGAATGAGATTGTATAAAGGAAGTTCGATTTTAGCGCGAAGTAATCCTATACATTTAGATTGAGTTTCTGAGGCAATAGGTGTTAGAGGAATATCGAGCAAGGTGGGATAGAGAAACTTTTCGGGATTACTAGCGAGAGCATTGAGATCTTGCTGTGATGAAATCTTTTGACGATCCTTAAGTACTTCGAGCGAAGATTTGAGATTGTCAGGAGAATGAGGACGTTCCATAAACTGCAAAATCGCTAGCATATCAAGCGGAACACGCGATCGGCGATCGTTCTGTTCGACATCATAAATTTTAATCTCATGCTCTTCAGTTAGCCATTTCAGTGATTCAGCTACAAAGCGCCCCTGATTGTGTTGACGCACCAAAATTGCCATACTCAGCGTTGGATCTTGCTCATGCAGTTTTTTAATGCGTAATCCAATTATCTCAATTTCCTGCTCAATGCTATCAGGGGTATAGATTTCGACTCCATTATCAATTGCTTCAGGATTGGCATTTGCCTGCGGATCGTCAGCATCCACAGGACGGATTTTTTGATCGCGAAAGGGCTTTTTTGTTTTGGCATATTCGGGGGAATGATTGACCCAATGCAAGACAAAGTTCGCGGCTAGCATCACATTCGTGGTGC
>CAIJEA010000555.1 GCA_903819605.1 uncultured cyanobacterium
CAGTCGCACTTAGAGCCATCGGAAATAAAAATCTCGGAAGCGTCAATATCACAGCCTCTCGCCTGAAAATCATTTGCGGCAATCTTTTCACGCAACCATGCGTAGCCTTGTTCGGGGCCATATCCCTTAAATGAACTGCGATCGCCCATATCTTCAACCGCTTTGATCATGGCATCACGACATGCCTCTGGCAAGGGTTCGGTGACATCGCCAATGCCAAGACGGATCACTTTTGCGTCAGGATTTGCCTCGATAAAGGCGTTTACCCGTCTTGCAATTTCGGGAAACAGGTAGCCTGCCTTGAGTTTGAGATAGTTGTCGTTAACGGTAGCCATGATGGATGAGTTAATCTTTTTTGATTTTTGTATAGTTTTATATTATGCCTTTATGAAGTTACTAAGTCACCAAAAGCTCTAATAGACTTCATCATGACTGCCCATATCTACTAGCAAAATCACCATTTCTAGGAGTTTTTCATCCTAGTAAGTCTGCTATTAAGTCATCGACAGAACCTCTTTTTGCTGTGCTATCTTTAAAAGCTTGTTGTACTTCTTGAGCGTTAGCCAAAATTTCAGCCCGTCGATTCTCAATTCGTCGCTTACGGATTAACTCAAATAAATAGTCCTGATCTTCTATTGACAAACTCTCAATAGAATCAATTATCTCTTGAAAAACTAGCATATTGACTCCTTAATTAATATAGAACCTTTACAGAACTCCTTGCGCTTTCATCCTGATATAACAAGGCGATCGCATAGATTGGCTAGTACTTTTTGGGACTTGCTCCCATTCTTCTTTGATTTCTTGGTCAATTTCTTTTTGATGGTCGAAGTAATAACCCATTGCTGCATGGGCTTCGGCAGGTGTTAGGTAAAGGTGTTGACGACATATTTCTTCGACTGACCAGCCATAGGCGAGATAGTCCATGACAATTTGCGCTACTCGAATGCGTGGTAAGCGTTGTAGTCTGGCGGGTTGGTTGTCGCTTTTTTCGATATGTGGATAACTTAGAGCTAGCATGATATTTTGCTTTTCTTTAGCTAAGTTGTCATATTTTTACAGTATAGTCTTGACTAATATTAACAAGTTTTGCTTAGATGATCATCTGCTCATAATGTTTCTGTCTCAAATTGCAAAAAGCTTTCATGAGACATCCCAAATATAGAATGAGAATGGGACATAAGTTAGTGGATTACGTTGGCTTAGTAAGATTTAGTAGGAAATATCGAACATTTACAAACATATTTTGATTTTATATATAAAAAAATTAATGAGATAACACGGAATGAAACTAGATTTAATGTATTACTGTCAAAATGATGATTTACCTGATAAGTGGCTTCTAGAAGGATGTCGATTAGGAAATATCAACTTGATTGTTGGTAAAAATGCATCAGGCAAAACAAAAACTCTTAGAGCCATCAATCTCATAGCGTCATTACTATCTGGTGAAGTAGATGGTACTAAAACGATTCTTCTTTCAAGAGAATCAAGAGAATGGACACTTATCTTTGATTCCCATGATGACACACAAAAGAGAACTTACATCTTAAAATTTAAAAATGGAAAAGTTGTTGAAGAAAGTTTTACAATTGGCTCAAAGAAATATTTAGATCGTAATCAATCTGGGGAAGGAAGAGTATGGGCTGAGAAGTTGCAAGAAGAAATCGATTTTCAGACTCCTATTTATGAAGTAGCTGCTCTAAAGCGTCGTGATTCTATTCAGCATCCTTTTTTTGAAGATCTTTATATTTGGGCAAGTTCCTTACGTTACTATCAGTTTGGGACAGAGTTAGGCAAAAGAAAACTCATGCTTAATACCAAAAATCTTAACTCTATCAGAGAAAATATTGATTTTAAGAATGCTGGTCATGTGGTTAATATTTTTGTTTTAGGCAAAGAAGAATTAGGAGGCAACTTTATTGATGCAATAAAATTAGACATGGGATTAATAGGATACAAAATATCCGATATTGGAACTAAATCCCCCATTTCCGAAGACCCAGTCCAAGAGGGTGATCTTCAATGTTTATATATTCAGGAGGTTGATTTGTTTGAAAAAACAGAACAAAGATATATGTCTCAAGGTCTTTTTAGAGCCTTATCTCTAATAATTCAAATCAACTATTCGCTTCTTGCTGAAAAGCCTAGTTGTATATTGATTGATGATATTGGTGAAGGTCTAGATTTTGAGAGAGCTTCAGCTATGATTAAAGTACTGATTAGCAAAGCAGAATCTGGTTTAGTACAACTAATAATGACCACTAATGATCGCTTTATTATGAATGGTGTCCCTCTTGAATACTGGTCAGTGATTGAGCGCAAATCTGGCTTGGCAAAACTTCATAACATTTATAATTCAAAGCAAATTTTTGACGACTTCAAGTTTACGGGATTGAATAATTTCGATTTTTTCTCTTCTCAGTTTTATCTTGATGGATTTGGTGAAGAGGAGATAGAAAATTAGTGAAAAGACTGGCGATTTTTGTAGAGGGGCAAACAGAGAAAATTTTTGTTAGAAAATTACTTGAAGAGATTGCGGGTAAAAGCAACATTGCTATTGCTGAGCAAGATATGCAAGGCAAACAGAATAGTAGATTCACCGCATTGACTATGAGCGATCCTGTTACTGCTCAAACCAAATATTACGTTCTAATATGTAACTCTGGCAGTGATAATAGTGTTGTTTCTGATATCCGTGACCAGTATGCTAGTTTGGTTAGCTCTGGTTACAGTAAAATAATTGGCTTAAGAGACGTTTATCCAATCCCAATTGCAGACAAGGGTATTTTAGAGCGCAGTTTACGCACAGTATTACCAAGAGGAAGTGTTTCTTCACACGTAGTACTTGCTATAATGGAAGTAGAAGCATGGTTCTTGGCAGAGTGGAAACACTTTGTGAAGATTGACATAAACCTTACTCTATCGTTAATTCAGTCAAGTTTAGGGTTTAATCCTGAAGTAGACAATATGGAGGATAGAAATCATCCTGCCGAAGATTTACATCAAGTTTATCAGCTTGTGGGTAAATCTTATAGAAAAAAAGAGAATCAGGTAAATAGAGTAGTCTCAAATTTAGATTACGAATTTTTATACTTACAGCTTGCTGGCATTGTCCCAAGTCTTGGGAAATTTATTAGCTATATTGATGACTTTATGATGCTTTAGTTGCGATCGCATTTTCTGAAGCTTTTTCCAAGCAGCCTCATTACCAGTTTTTGCCTTTACCGCATTACTAATTAGGCGATCGCCTATCGATCATATACTTCTGGCTCAACATCTGGAACCCTAGCCAAAATCGCCTCATACTTTGCCCGACTTCCCCTCTTAGCCCGTTCCTTAAGATAACCCTCAGTAATCAAAGCCGCAATTTTTTCATCATTCTCCAAAGACTCAAACTGCTCGGTTTGCGTAGACGTTTCCGCAAAATCACATCGCCCAGCACACAGCTTTCTCACCCTCATACTTTTGAGGTCATATTCTGGTCTAAGCTCATCTTCCATTTCTAGATCCGATGACTGCATACATTTGCGGCTTTGTTGTTATCCCAATCAAATTGCATGAAGATATTATAAATGTCAAGTTATCATCAATCAACATACGAAAGAGGTCATCTGCTTATTCTTTGGCAAGGGTAGTCAGCATGATTTCAAACTCTTCCAAGTTTCGGGGGTTCACTTCCATCCTGAAACTGAGAATTTGCAAGACAAATGGTATCCAGCCATCCAAAAGCTACATGCCAATAGTTGGTTGCCCGTTAAAAAGCCAAAAGGCAGTACTCTAAGTCAAAACAAAAAACTGTCAAACCGTAAACTTGCTAGAGAAAGGATTTGCATTGAGTATATCAATCGCCGATTTAAAATCTTTAGAATTCTGGTTGAACGCTCCCGCAATCGCCGTCATCGCTATGGGTTACGGTGTAATTTGATTGCCGCTTTGTCCAATTATGAATTGGCTCAAATGGTTGCTCATTTTTAATTTGCAAGAGGTCTATTAAAACTCAAGACTATGTCAAATATAAGAATCATACTAGTAGAAACGGCGGGGGCACGGAACCTTGGCTCAGTGGCGCGAGTTATGAAAAACTTTGGACTATCGGAATTGTGGCTAGTTAATCCAAAGTGCGATCGCCATAGCGAAGAAGCAAGACATATGGCAGTTCATGCTCCTGAAATTTTGGACAAAGCAACGATCGTCAATAGTTTGCCTCAAGCGCTGATAGGATGCCAAAGAGCGATCGCCACCGCAGGGCGCATCGACAAGGGTGAAATGAAAGTGACTACGCCGCCCAAAGGTCTAAGTTGGCTTTCTCAAGTGAAAACCAGTGCGATCGTATTTGGGGCGGAGGATCGTGGCTTAAGCAATACTGAAATTCAACATTGCCAACAGGTGATGCGAATTCCAGTAAATCCAGACTATCCTTCGCTAAATTTGGCTCAAGCTGTAGGTATTTGTTGCTATCAATTGCAACTGCTGCATGAAGATCCCCAATGTCAAGAAAATTTGACTAGCCAAATCGCGCAAGATTTGATAAAGTCAGCACCCATAGACCTTGCAACCCGCGAAGACATAGAAGCTTGCTACCAGCAACTTGAAGCAGTATTGCTCAAGATCGGCTATGTTTATCCACATACTGCCGCGCATCGGTTGCGAAAGTTTCGCCATATCTTCGATCGCGCAAATCTGAGTCCATCAGAGGTTGCCATGCTACGAGGAATTGTGCGTCAAGTTAACTGGGCTACGGCTCATCTTGACTAGTTCCTAGATTTATGGCAAAGGCATTAATCTAGTGGCAAATAAGTACCTTGGTCGAATTAAAAAACAGATCAAAACCTGCGCCGCCCGCGCAGCAGGCGGCGCAGGTTTTGGGGTTTTATGTTTAATTACGCCTAGCTACTTATCTCGTAAAAGCCATGCTTTGCAGAGCTTTTACAAAATTATTTGGGTTTGAGTAGAGACATTCTTGTATCGGAGTTATAAATAGCAGTGGAACCAAGAAACTTTTCATCGCCTGACGCTACCGAAAAAAGCCGAGAAGCGCGTTTAAGTAAGTTGCGCGAGCGTCGTACTAAGGCTGTGACAAGCACTAATGAAAATATGCTCCGTCCTATTAGCTCCGACTCCAAACCTCGTCCAATCCGATCGCCAGAACCTTCGCGATCGCCAGAACCGATTGTCGATCCACGCTTTGAAAATCGCCTACCTGAGAACAAACTCAAACCCTTGCCAAATCGTCAAGGTAGAATTGAAGCACGTCCTGACCAACGTCCCGAAAATCGATATGCTGACAATAGAACTGACTTAATAACCCGCCGAAAGCCTACAAATAATCGCCCAGCCGCTATCAAGTCCTCTCCCACATCTCTCGGTTGGCAAGTGCTACGACTGGCGATCGCAGGTATTGGGCTCAGTGTAATTGCGGGGACAACTATGTCCTTTTGGCAAAACCAGCAATCCCTTAAATCTAAAGTAAATACTCCAGAAGCGATCGTTAAAGAGAATACCAGCAAGGCTAATCAAGAGATTGTCCCCCTCGATCTTAAAACTGAAGCCACACCATTGCTAGGTAAGATCAAAGACTTGGCAGCCAAAGAGAAAGATCTCGCTATGCAAATGATGGTGGTCGATCTTGACTCTGGAGCCTATGTCCAGATTGGCGCAAATCAACCGATTGCTGCGGCAAGTACGATCAAGGCACCGATTCTAGTTGCCTTTTTTCAAGATGTTGACGCGGGAAAAATCAAGCTTGATGAGCAGTTAGAGATGTCTGCTGATGTCAAGGTTGGTGAGTCGGGTGATTTTCAGTTTTTGCAAACGGGTACAAAAATCTCGGCTTTAGAAACAGCAACCCAAATGATTGTGGTTAGTGATAACACCGCCACTAATATGATTATCAAGCGATTGGGAGGAATTGCCGTTCTCAATCAGCGGTTTAAATCTTGGGGACTAAACAACGTCGTCTTGAATAACCAACTACCTGATATAGATGGGACAAATACCATTAGTACCCAAGATCTGGTGACGTTATTGGCGATGCTAGATAAAGGCAAGTTAATTGAACCACGCAGTCGCGATCGCTTTATGGATATCATGCGTCGCCCTATTACCGATACTCTCCTACCAAAGGGAATCGGTGAAGATGCAAGAATTATCCATAAAACTGGCGATATTCGCTCAGCAGTTGGGGATGCGGGGATTGTGGATATGCCAAACGGTAAGCGCTATGCGATCGCGGTGATGGTTAAGCGACCTGATAACGATCAACGTGCCAATGAGTTAATTCGCCAAATCTCACGGGTAACCTACGAGTATTTCCGCTCAGGCGGTAGTTTGTCTACGAGCAATACCTCTAGCCCTAATACAAATTCCGCAGATTCCCCTAGACCCACAAATTCCCCAAATCCTACAAATTCTCCAAATCCCAGTAATAATGCTGCTGGTACTAGTGTGATTGAAAACATTCAGCTACCTTTACCAAATGCCTCACCTACCGCAACTCCAAGCACATCTCCAAGTTTGAGTAATCCTTCAGAAGTAACGCGCCAAAATCAACCATAGATACTAAAGGGGGCGCAAAGCACCCCCTTTAGTATCGCTATAGCAAAATCCAGAAGATAGTTGCGGCGCTTCGCGCCGCAACTATCTTCTGGATTTTGTTTCTTGTTCTATATTTGCGAGCCAAGCCAAGCTTGCCTTATTTTTTATGCTGCCTTTTTGCCATGATCTCTTGGCTGGGAAATATCTGCTGCTTTAGGCTCAGATACGGAGGAAGTGCGATCGCTACTAATACTGTTATAGGGTAAAGGATTTTCGGCGATCGCCGCTTCGATATTTGCTGCCATAATTTCGCGGGGGATCGCGCCTGTGGAATCACCGATCGCCTGATTGGTACGGTCTAAAAAAATAAACCGAGGAATTCCATCAACACGGTATTTAGTGACTTCAGGTAACCATTTCGTATTGTCCACATTTAGCATCACAAAATTCATGCGATCGCTATATTCCTTTTCGAGGGATAAATTATCCGATGCCATCGACTGACAAACCTTGCACCAATCAGCATAAAACTCAATTGTTGTGGGTTTACTATTGGCGATCGCTTCGTCAATGGGGATCGCTGCTGCTGCCACGGCATCAAGTGATGTGCTGCTACGTTGTGTCTGAAAGCCAAAAAACAAGGCGGTAGTCAAGAGAATTGCGGCGATCGCTACTAATAAATTTCGCAACTGATTAGCTGCATTAGGGGGGGTCGAATCTGGATTCGCTGAATTCATAACAACAATTAACTTATTGAACGTACTATTCCCATTATGCCGAGCAAGGTTTGCACTATGCTAAAGCAATTCTAAATAAGTTATGAGAGTTTGACCTATGGGTTAAGACTCCTATAACTCAAAATTGAAATTACGCAATCAACTATGAGTAATTTAGACAATTCTTTTGATCCTTCCCAGTATGAACTTGCCCAAACCAAACTAACTTTTGGCGAAAAAATGGCCTATGGTGCGGGCGATCTCGGTACTGCAATCACGACAAACCTGCTCTCATTTTTTCTATTATTCTTTTTTACTAATGTTGCAGGACTTGAGCCAGCCCTTGCAGGACTAGTTTTATTAATTGGCAAAATCATCGATGCGATCAACGATCCCATTATCGGTGTCCTGAGCGATCGCACTAACTCAAAAATGGGAAGACGGCTACCATGGATGATGTATGCAGCGATTCCCTTTGGCTTGTCATTCTTTGCGCAATGGCTAGTACCTAGCACCGATAAGACGGTTCTTTTTTGGTATTACGCAATCATCGGCATCGTTTTTAATGTCCTTTTCACCGCCGTTAACCTGCCCTACACCGCGCTCACCCCCGAAATCACGCAAGATTATAACGAACGGACTAGTCTCAACACTTTCCGTTTTACCTTCTCAATTGGTGGCAGCATTCTCTCTCTGTTTATTGCTCAATTAATCTTTGCCTTTTTCAAAGATCCTGCGAGGCAGACGGGTAGTTGCAATACGGGCGGTACGCAATATATTGTGCTGGGTGCTGTCTGCGCTCTTATCTCTTGCATCTCGATTTATTGGTGTGTATGGGGCATTAAGAAGAGGGCGATCGCTGGCGATCGTCATCGCCTCCATAATGCATCCGTTGATGCAGCTCCTGAAGAGATGAGTTTTGGAGAACAGCTAAGGGTAGTCTTCAGCAATCGTCCCTTTCTCTTTGTCATCGGCATCTATTTCTGTTCATGGCTAGCATTACAAATTACCGCCTCGATCATTCCCTATTTCGTTGTGAATTGGATGAAGATGCAAGAGAATGACTTCATTCTCGTCACGATCGCTGTTCAGGGTACGGCCCTAGTTATGCTATCAGTATGGAGTGCCGTCAGTAAGAAATTTGGCAAAAAAGTAGTTTACTTTATGGGGGCAGGCATTTGGATTATTGCCCAAGCAGGATTATTTTTCTTGCAACCAGGACAAGTTGCAATGCTCTATATACTTGCGATTATGGCAGGTGCTGGAGTTTCTACGGCTTATCTAATTCCTTGGTCGATGATTCCCGATGTCACCGATCTCGATGAACTAGAAACAGGTCAACGTCGCGAGGGTATCTTCTATGCCTTCATGGTGTTGTTGCAAAAGTTTGGACTAGCAGGTGGTCTGTTTTTGTTAGGGCTAGGTCTGTCATGGGCAAAATTTAAAGAGAGCGTTCCTTGTCAGCCCCTACCTGTACAACCTGATTCAGCTCTATTTGCGATCAGAGTCGCGATCGGTCCACTGCCAACGATCGCTTTAATTATTGGCTTAGCCTTGGCATATTTTTATCCCATCACTCGCGAAGTACATACGGAAATCTTAATGCGTCTAGCAGAGAGAAGAAGACAACAAAACGAGCAATCCTAAAACTAGAGGCAGCAC
>CAIJEA010000556.1 GCA_903819605.1 uncultured cyanobacterium
CTAGAAGAGAGTTGCGGCGCAAAGCACCGCAACTCTCTTCTGGGTTTTGGGTTTGTCCTAATACAACTGGCTACTGCTTCTAAATTGATAGCCGATCGCGATAAAACTAGCAAAGTCAGGTTTTTTTTACTTATTTACGGATTACTTTGGTAAAACTCATGTCAAAAGCATTATAAGTAAGGGTAAATAATGTTTATCAAAATTGAAATGTTTTGCTAAACTATCTGGTTATTCGGTACTAAACCACAATATCTTAAATTTTTTACATTCTTTACTCATAGGTGTGAGTGACTAACTAAATGATGAAACACTTCTCCAAAGGGATGTATACGCTAATTTTGTCCTTTGTGTTGGTAATTGTCGCAGGAGTATCTCAAGCTGCTGCTGCCAACCTTTTAAGGGTTTTGGTTAAAGAGGAAAGTGGCACAAAGATGTCTGTTGCGGTGACACAACCAGCAACTTTGCAAATTTCAGGACAGCCTAGCCGCCGCCTTGATGCTGGTAAGTGGTACACATTGCCCCTAACTTCAGCATATCGAATTACACCAAGTAATAATGGATTGGTGCAGGTAGGTAGCAATCTTTATCCTGGTGAAATTGAGCTACGTGCTTGGAATAATAAAGCGATCGCCGTTAACGTTTTATCCCTTGAGGAATATTTACGGAGCGTTGTCCCTAGTGAAATGCCTGCTAGTTGGCATATGGATGCATTAATGGCTCAGGCTGTAGCTGCTCGTAGCTATGCCGTTAATACTCAGCGTCAGCGCAAATGGGGTGAAGCTCCTTACGATCTAGTAAGTGACACTCGCGATCAGGTATATAAAGGTTTCTATCGTTATGATACGCAAACAGGACAAGCAGTAGCTCTAATTCATAGCCGTAGCGATCAGGCAGTTGCCTCAACTGCTGGCTATATGCTCAAACCAGGATTTAAAGGCTACTATCGTGCTCGTCTACCCCGCAACTGGATTAGTTGGGGCGGTGGATATATGCCAGTCTCCGATGGTCAACATCTCGATCAAGAGATGAGTCAACAAATGGCAGAAAATGGCTGGAACTGGGTGCAAATCTTGGCTTGGTGGTATCGAGAACAACCTATTAAAAACTAAACATCAATATTAAAAATAGAGGGAGCGCAATGCGCTCCCTCTATTTTTGTAATAGTTAAAACTTGTGTGATTTTTTAATGAGTACGGCAAATGATCGCCCATCATAGGTTTTTAACTAAAAAATTTGCAGACTTATGGCTATTAAAAAATTATCTGAAGTGGAAATCTCGGCGGCGATCGCTCAGCTAGCAGGTTGGGCAGTGGTCGATCATAAGTTACAAAAAAACTTTAAATTTCGCGATTTTGTCGAAGCTTTTGGCTTTATCAGCAGAGTTGCGATCATTGCGGACAAAATGGGACATCATCCTGAACTTTTTAATGTGTATAACAAAGTCAGAATCGATTTAACGACTCATGACGCTGATGGTATTAGCGCTCTTGATTTTGAACTAGCCCAAAAAATTGACAAGCTCTTATAAAAAAGGATAGCGCGAAGCGCTATCCTTTTTTAAGCATGACGCTTTTGATGCCATTGCCATGCATGTTGCAAAATTAGATTTAGATCGGCATATTTAGGCTGCCAATTTAAGATTTTCCTTGCTTTCTCACTACTCCCCACTAAGGCTGGTGGATCTCCAGCACGGCGATCGCCCATCACTACATTAATCGGCTTACCCGTGATTTTCTTTGCCGCATCAATAACTTCTTTTACCGAAAACCCATTGCCATTGCCGAGATTGAAAATTTCGCTCTTGTTTCCTTCAAGTAAATATTGCAGTCCTAATACATGCGCTTCTGCAAGATCGGTCACATGGATATAGTCACGGATGCAAGTTCCGTCAGGTGTAGGGTAATCGGAGCCATACACTGTAATCTCACTGCGTTTGCCTAAAGCAGTTTGTAAAATTAGCGGAATCAGGTGAGTCTCAGGATTGTGATCCTCACCGATCGCGCCACTGGGATCTGCACCTGCCGCATTAAAATATCTAAAAATTACCGACTTCAGACCATAGGCAACATCAAAATCCTGCAAAATCCGCTCGACCATCAGCTTAGTTGCTCCATAAGGATTGATCGGTGCTTGCGGATGTTCCTCAGTAATTGGTGTTTGTTGGGGCACACCATAACTAGCACAGGTCGAAGAAAAGACAAAAGTTTTGATATTAGCGACAACCATCGCCTCTAGCAACGATAAAGTGCCGACTACATTGTTTCGATAATATTTATCTGGATGATCGACTGACTCTCCTACATAGGCATAAGCGGCAAAATGCATTACCGCACTAATCTTACGATCGCTAAATAATTTATCTAGTAAATTGCGATCGTTAGTATCGCCAACAATCAATTCTGCGCCTAAGGTTTGGGCAATATCTTGATGACCATATACAAGATTGTCTAAAATCAAAACCTCATAGCCAACCAATTGCAGAGCTTTTACCGCTTGAGAGCCGATATAGCCTGCTCCACCTGTGACTAGAATTGTTTGCTTGCTCATAACTTTCCCGTTATTTCTATACAAGTAGCGTAATTTTATAATCGTGATTTGAGAATATCAAAAACTGCTGGTGGAATAGGTGTTCGGAGCGATCGCCCCAAACGATTTTTCTTTTGCGCTATTTGCAAACAATCTAACTTTTTGCAGACATATGCCGATCGCCCCATACCATTATCTAGTTGGATTTGAAATTGCGTGACATTATCCTCATTGAGGGATTTTTCATTAGCAGCGATCGGAACGCGAACCACGCGCCAAAAAACATCTCGCAGAGCGATACATTGGCAACTAACACAACGACGGTGTAGCTTTAGAGCCAAACTAATTTACTCCTCATTTTGTGAATCAGGACAAGTAGCGCTTGTCCTGATTTTTGGATTTTTACTCTTCATCGTTGTCATATTCAGAGTCATTATCTTGGTCAGATTGCTCCATGGTTCTTATCGTGCTTGCGACACTTTGCTGCATCTTCCGATCTTCCTCTTCATAATCGTACTTTGCCAAGTTTTTGATGTCGATTTTCCATCCTGTCAGACGAGCTGCTAGACGCACATTTTGCCCCTCTTTACCGATCGCCAGACTTAACTGATCTTCAGGCACAAGTACATGAGCGATCCTCTCATCAGCGTTAATCAAACGCACCTCATGAATTCTGGCAGGGCTTAAGGAGTTAGCGATATAGGTGGAAGGATCGGGTGACCATCGGATCACATCAATCTTTTCGCCGCGCAGTTCAGCCACAACCGCCTGAATCCGAGATCCTCGCGCGCCAATGCAAGCCCCTACGGGATCAACGTCTCGCTCAAGGGTGTCTACCGCAATTTTGGTTCTTGGTCCAACCGCAGGTGATGGGGGGTTAGCCTCTCTAGCGACTGCCACAATCCGCACAATTTCTTCTTCAATTTCTGGGACTTCATTGGCAAAAAGATATACAACTAAGCCTGCATCAGCTCTTGATACCAATAGCTGAGGACCTCGTCGTGAACCTTCAAAAACTTTCTTCAAATAGACTTTGAGAGTCATATTAGGACGGTAAGGTCTTTCTCCAGCTAGCTGTTCTCGCTTGGGTAATTCTGCTTCGACCTCAGGTTGTCCAAAACCACTGCTGACGGAGACGATTACCGAAGTAGTCTCAAAACGGAGAACTCGCCCTTGCAGAACTGTACCTTCAACATCTTGAAACTCTTCTTGAATAATTTTTCTTTGCTGATCTCTGAGTTTTTGAGCGAGTACTTGCTTAGTCTGGATCGCCGCCATGCGTCCAAAATCTCCTTGCTCTGGAGTTACATCGACTACTACCGTTCCACCTGCTTGAGCTTCAGGAGCGACTTCGCGCACTTCAGATAGTCCAATTTCATGATCGGCATCACTGACTTCATCGACAATCATTTTTGTTGCTAAAACCCGAAATCCTTCACCTTCAAGGTCTAGTTCTACATCAAAGTTATTAAAATATTCCTCCTCAAAGGTAATTCCATCGGAACGATAGGTTTTCCGAAATCGTTCGTATCCTTTCAGTAAAGCTTCACGCAAAGCATTGTGTACAGCGTGTTTTGGCAGATTTCGCTCTTTGCTAATCACTTCTACCATCTGTCCCAATCCAGGTAAATTTAACAATGACATAAATTTTTCTCGCTTCAATAAAACTAAACAAATTCAGGGATACGATCTATGGCATAAAGAGCCATTAATCTACATTTTGGCTAGGATAGATAGGATTTCATATAGCGAATCCTAACTTCTGTAAGAGATGCTTGGGATATTTGATATATATGCGTTATTCCATTTTTGATAGTTCTACGCGATCGACTAGATCGCGAGGGATATTAACAATTCGACCTTTGATACTGATGGTGATATGCGTCTCATTGCGAGATACAAGATGTCCACTCCAACTTTGTTTGCCTTCATGAATTACTGTCGTGCTGACGGTAACCATAAAACCTTTAAAAGCAATAAACTCGCGATCGCCCTCTAACTGCCGTTCTGCCCCTGGGCTAGAAATTTCTAACACATAGGCATGGGGAATTATATCGATCTCATCAAGAGTTGGCTCTAGTGCACGGCTCATTCGTTCACAGTCATCTAGCCCCGTATTTTGTGCGGCGTTGCGAATATCGACTCGCAACACCACGGGATTTTTATTGGTATGCAACACAACATCAACGACCTCTAACCCAAGGGGCGAGGCAACTTCTTCAGCAATTTGAAAAATTTGCGGAATTAGAGGATGACTCATAAAATTTACAGTTTGAAAGGTTATTTAGAGTTTTGATGCAGGATCTTTTCAGCCAAGCTATTAAAAGCGCATTTATAAACAAGTTGATAAATCAAGTCTAAAAAACAAAAAAGTGGGACGATCGCCCACTCCTTGAGTGCTTTTATCAATAACCGATTACAGCAAATAACATTACAGTTGCAATATTCTTGCTGTCATAGCCTCTAGTGTTACCTGCAAAATATGCGACAGGTAGCATAGTATATCGCTTCGGAGCTTGCGTACCACAGGTCAAACATTACTATCTTAATGTCTACTTTTAATTAATTGCCTATTAGCACTGAGATTCATATTATCATGCTCATTCCAAATCTAAAATAATAAAGGGTACTTTCTACTCTTTTTGCTTCTAGATTACTAACTCAGGATGCTCTTCAGGTAAGATTGCACCTTGTATCGGACATATTTGCAAGCAAACTCCACAGTCAATGCAAATTGAGGCATCAATTTTAAACCAAATTGTTCCTTTACTATTTGCTCCTTCCCCTTGTTCGATACAAGCAACAGGACAAGCAGGTACACAATCTGCTATGCCTTCACATATATTTGATGCAATCGTATAAGCCATATATATTTTTATTCTTGAAAATTTTGGTTAAATCAAAAAATGGCTCAATGCAAATAAAATATGACCATTTAGAGACAAAAACTAACTTTAAAGATAATTTTTTATTTGCTACGGTTTCATTATAAGTCGTTGGGCATAATTAAACCTGAGTCAAAACCTGTGGCGCACGCGCAGTGTGCGCCACAGGTTTTTGGGTTTTATATTTAATTGCGCCTAGCTACTTATGGGTATTTTTGATTGGGATTAAATGTAGGATAGGCTGGCGATCGCGTAGCCTATAATTTTTATTGATTGATGTGTTACTTTGCATTAACGTGTCTTACAAATAATTAATCCTTCTTGCTTACACTTTTCAACCTATCTTTAAGTACTACCAACATTGATATAAAAGCTGAAGATATCATTATGCTAAGCATGTAAGCAAAATTAAATATAAACCCTTGAAATCTGCACCTCAAGCTGTGCGTGAGGTGCAGGTTTCAAGGGTTTAATTATACCGAGGTACTTATTTTCGGCTTTTGTACAAAGATTTTAATAGTAAAAACTTCATGAAAACATTACAACTAGGTACGAGCTGGTTTCTTGAAGAGGCAGGAGGACTGGCTCGTGTTTACTACGGTTGTATAAACTATTTGCCGCTAGTGGGAGTGGAGGTCAGCGGCTTAGTGGCTGGTTCCGATCGCGTTAAGCAAAGTTCGGCAGGAAAGGTGGAAACATTTGCTTCGGCAGATAGCTCGACATGGCAGCGATCGCTTAGCCTTAGAAAAGCAGTTAATCGCACCTTAGCAAGCTCTCATTATGATTTAGTGGCAACACACTTTGCTCTTTATAGTCTTCCTGCACTTGATATTTTAGGGGATCTTCCATTGGTCATGCATTTCCACGGTCCATGGGCACTGGAGAGTAAAGCAGAAGGCGGTGGAAGATTATCGACTTGTGTAAAATTAGCGATCGAGAAACTAGTTTATAAACGAGCAAATGGATTTATTGTATTGTCGGAAGCATTTAGGCAGGTTTTACATAAAACCTATAACGTACCATTAGAAAAGATTTTTATTGTGAGTGGAGGAATTGATACTAAGGAATTTGATGTGAATTTGTCCATCTCTCAAGCCAGAGAAAAATTGGGGTTGCCACAGGATCGTCAGATTATTCTTTGCGTACGACGATTGGTTCAGCGTATGGGTTTAGAGAATTTGATCTCAGCGATCGCTTTAGTGAAGAGACAACATCCAGATGTTCTGTTATTGATTGCTGGTAAAGGTGCAATTGCGGGGGCGTTGCGATCGCAAATTCAAGAACTTCAATTGGAAAATCATGTGCAACTATTAGGATTTGTCCCCGATCATGACTTGCCAATGGCATATCGTGCGGCGGAGTTATCGATCGTCCCAACCATATCACTGGAAGGATTTGGGCTAATTGTGATTGAGTCTTTGGCGGCGGGTACGCCTGTCTTGGGAACTCCAATTGGTGGCATACCTGAAATTCTCCAGCCGTTCGAGTCTGACCTAATATTGGAAGGTAGTACCACCGAACAAGTAGCTAAAGGTCTGATTGAAGCTTTATCGGGACAGAGAAAAATGCCCACTAGTGAAGCTTGCCAGACCTATGTGCGTCAAAATTACGATTGGAATGTAATTGCTCGTCAGATCAAGTCTGTTTATCAGGAAGTTATCCAAAACCATAAATAGACTTGATCGATAAGACAGTAGCGGCTTTCTCCAATCAACTTACCGAAAGTTTTGCTTAGAAAGATGAGTGGCGGCGCAAAGCGCCGCCACTCATCTTTTGGGTTTTGCAGTATAGAAGAGAGTAGCTATTTCTGTCTATCTTCGATCGCTCCTAGAGCGATTAGCTTCGCTTTTTGGGCATCGGTCAAACCCGTAGCTTCAGAAATATTTAACTCCTCATAGGGACGTGGTTCGCGATAAGTTCTGACACATTGTCCCGTCTGAACATTCCAAAGTTTAACTGTTTCATCACGACTACTACTAGCTATAAAATTCCCGTCGGGAGAAAATGCGACAGTATAGACAGTCCCAGTATGTCCCACCAAAGTATTTATAGCTTTGCCACTTTGCCAGTCCCAAATATGAAGTTGCGTATCTTCACCTCCACTAGCAAGCAACAGCCCCTTGGGGTCGCTAGCAATTGATAAGACATTGCTAGCGACACTTATTGGCTCGGATATTAAGCCACCATTCTGAGTACTCCATCGGTAGATCTTTTTTCCACCACAGCCAAAGGCAATATGGGGATGCAATGGCATAAATGTGACATTAGAAACAATTGAAGTTATTGGTTCGAGAGTTTGTAAACATTCTCCTGTTTTTGCGTCCCAGATTTTGATGGTTCTATCGCGACTACTACTAATGATATGAAGATTATCAGGACTAAAGGCGATGGATAAAATCGTCGAAGTATGACCTTCCAAAACACGGAAGCACTCACCAGTCACTATATCTCTGAGTTTGATTGCTTTACTTGTTTCTCCAGTGGCTAGTATTTTACTATCATGGCTAAACACAAGGGTTCTAGCTAAATCAGGATGTTCGGTGAGCGTAGCTAGGCAGTTCCCACTGCTGACATCCCATAGTTTGATTGTGCAGTCTTCAGCACAACTTGCAAGAAGAGTACCGCTAGGACTAAATGCAACTTGCCAAACATGTCCAGCATGACCTTCTAAAGTACGAATACACTTACCTGATTGGATATCCCAAAGACGAATAATCGAGTCATCGCCACCACTTGCGAGGATAGTTTGTTCTGGGTTAAAGCATACAGAACGTATGGCATTAGTGTAGCCTTGCAAGATCCGAAATTGCTGTCCTGAAGTGACTTCCCAAAGGTTAAGAAGGTGCTCGTTAGAGATATTGCCTGAGGTTTGGCTATCACTCTGAACCAACCACGATCTGCCAGTATGACCTTGAAAAGTCCGCATACAAAAGCCTGTATCAATTTCCCAAAGCTTGACCATCTCGTCACCACTACTGCTAGCCAGAATCAGGCGATCGGGATGAAAGGCTATGGAGCGTACCCAATGGTTATGCCCCGTTAATGTCTTAATACATTGGGCGGTCTTTAGATCCCAGAGACGAATAGTTCGATCGCCACTTCCTGTCGCAAGGGTTGAACCATCATAGCTAAAACTGACCGCAAAAACAGTGTGGGTATGACCTGTAAAGGTTTTAACACAATTACCAGTTTCCACATTCCATAGTCGTGTGGTTTTGTCCTCGCTACCACTAGCTAAAACATTGCCATTATGACTAAATGCAATCGACCAGATGATATCTTCGTGACCTTCAAATACTCGCAGGCAATCACCTGTCTCAATATCCCACAATCTCACAGTACAGTCATCACTACTGCTAGCAAGTATATGACCTTTTGCATTAAAGGCAACGGCTTCAACAATATCTTCGTGACCATGCAATACCTTAATGCATTGCCCAGACTTCCATAGTCTCACAGTGCGATCGGCATGACCACTGGCTAAAATTGTGCCGTCAGGACTGAAAGTCACAGACATGACAGCACCAATATATCCTTGCAAAGTACTTAAGCAGTCTCCAGTCGAGACATCCCACAATTTGATTGATTGATCGATACTACTGCTAGCTAAAATGGTTCCTTCGGGATTAAAGGATACCGAAACTACCCAGCCTTTGTGACCTCTATAGGTTAATAAAGGTTTCCCATCACTAACTCGCCAAAGATGTATGTCACCTTTGGTATCGCCGATCGCTAGTAATTTGCCATCGGCACTAAAAGCTACCGATAGAACACCACCAATTACTTCTGCAAACACTGATTTAATTAAAGCTGTTTGGGAAAAATTAACTCGATGTAATTTAACTTCGGACAAGTAAGCCTGACGGATCGCGAGATAAGAAAAGTCTGTACCAGTCAAGTCAATACCAAGATTACATAACAAATTAATAATATTGCCGCCACCATAGCCAAAAGTTGATTTGAGTTCTCCTTCAGGTCTTAATTCACGTCGGCGTAGCTCAGCAAGAGTATTAAATAGCTCTTTTGCAACCATTTGCTTACTGCCCAATCGTCCCAAAAGCTTATTAAGTAGGGGTTCTAAAATTAGGCGGACTTGACTTTGGCGAACATAGTCTTTAGCAGTTGCTTTAATCAACGCATAATGACGCAAATAGAAAAGTTGTCTATTAAGTTTAAGTTGGATACTTGGTAAAACCCCAAGGGGATGCTCTTGGGTAATTTCTTGATAGATTTGATCGATTAATAAGTTAGTAACAAACTCCATAACTACAGGTTGCTGTGTGAAACCTGCGGAGGTATGTTCAACTAGCGATCGCCGCTTTAGCGATCGGAGAGACATCATCAAATGATTTTGCTCAATAGTTGGCACAATATCAGAGCGTAGCTCGTTTGGCTGCACTGGCTCACGGTTAATTGCTAGCCAAATCATGACTTGTTTCTCATGGGCAGTCAGTCTCTGATATTGCTGCTCGATGAGATTACCAATGCCACTGAAAATAATCGTTTTCTGTTCTAAGAAACGGTTAATACTCCCTGAATATAAATCTTTAATTGAAGTTGCGGCAATCATAAGTGCCAATGGATTACCGCGATACCAGTCAACCAAACGATGTAAATCAGATGTCATGGCTCTGACACCTTTGGCTTCGAGGACGCGCTCGGCGGCTGATTCATCTATCCCATTGAGTTGCAAAGCCCGCACTGGCAAAATATCACCCTCCAAAGTAGCTACTTCTTCGGGCATTTCACGGCTAGTGATCACTAAGCAACTACGATGCGAAACTTCACCAACCCTCCTTAGAAGAGAACCATATCCTTCATAATCCTTACGATATGCCCCAGTTTGAGCTTCGTCTTTTAGTACTGATTCAAAATTATCTAGTACCAATAAACAGCGATAGCGCTGTAAGTATTCCATCAAGCGGGAAATTAAAGCGTTTGTATCGGTTGTATCAGGTGTTTCTCGCTGCTGAGACAAGAAATTTATTAAAGTCGCTAACATTTCGCTTGGGGCTTTGGCATTATTCAGCGATCGCCAGACAACAAAATCAAATTTATTTTGCAATTGCTGGGCAAGTTTAACTGACAAAGCAGTTTTACCTAATCCGCCCATACCCAAAATCGCCACTAGCCGACAGTGATCGCGATCGACCCACTGCTCAAGAGTGTTTAGCTCCGATCCCCGACCATAAAAAAAAGTTACATCAACTACTTCACCCCAGTCTTGATGGCTACTTGGTTCAGACTTTAAATTAGGGACAGCAGTTATTGTGTCAGTACGCTTACTCTGTATTTGACGGCGAATTACATTTTGCACCGTGCTCTTGGATACTTTTTCGCCAAAAGTATCAGTCAACAAGTGCCAAAGCTTATGACTTACTAACTTAATATAACCAGCATCATAGCCCGTCTGCTTGGCAATTTCGGAATAAGACAAACCTTGCCATACTCCGAGAAATACAGACTGCTCAACACGAGACAGACTGCGCTCTGCTAATGACAACTCTACAAATGTTACCGCTTCATCAGCCGTCATAGATGCGCCTTAAAGATATAAATATAACTTTTATATAACCTCAATCATGACATTCTAAGACGTTTTATGGATTGTAGTATTTTGTTGTGAATATTGTTTTTATGACAAAGTTACTTTAGTTGGTGCAATCAGAATCAAGTAAGTGAAGCATATACAATTTTTAGTCAAAATCCACAACTATAAAACTTAAGATATTCAGCGTATAGTACAACCGATCCTAGCGACACTTAGCATTTTAATATAGGAGATAAAATCACTTGATTTGCATAGACGCTATATTGTCATCGTGTTAAGTTAGAAATCATGAAAATCGCCTTGGTTCACGACTATCTTACGCAACGTGGTGGAGCTGAAAGAGTGTTTGAGCTTTTATGCAAGCATTTCCCCACGGCTGATATCTATACATCCGTGTACGATCCTGAAAACACAATTAAATTAGACGATCGCCGAGTTCACACCACATTTTTACAAAATATTCCCGCATCCCGAAAGTACTTTCGGCTATTTGCCCCATTTTACTATTCCGCATTTAGCTCTTTAAATCTCAAAGAATACGATCTAATTCTTAGCAGTAGTGCCAGTTTTGCCAAAGGCGTGCAAAAAAGCTCTGATGCAATTCATATTTGTTTTTGCCACAATATTACTCGGTTTCTGTGGGACACCAATACTTACCTGCGAGAATACGGTGCGTTTAGTTTTTTAAAGCCTCTAATTGAGCTAGTTTTTAAAATTATGCGTCAGCAGGATGTCTATTATGCTCAGTCGCCCGATTATTACATAGCGAATTCCACGACAGTTGCGAAACGGATTCAAGA
>CAIJEA010000557.1 GCA_903819605.1 uncultured cyanobacterium
AAACCCAGAAAGTAACGTAAGCCTATGCGACCTTTTTGCTTTCTAACGCTAATTTCTTCGCCAAATTCTAGATAAGGTCATCACTTCATAGCTAAACTTAGATTTTATTTAATCTCTAATTGCCAGATGATTACTTATACTTTCTTTAAGATATGTTATTAATACTTAAGTTAGTAAACTTTTAAAGTGAGGTCAGATAGCACTAAGTGCACCTCGACCGATCTTTAAACAAGCTATTGATATCTAAGTAAAGGTTTTGGCTAACCAATGGCTAGGTTTAACAACTGTGATTAATGAAGGAGCAAATTTGACAAAGGATACTGATGGTTTAGTAGATAAGCCATTGGATCAGCCCTTGCTAACCACTGAGGCAAGATCGCCTCTGCGAACTGAGGTGGCGATCGCTATGACTTTGGTGATTGTGGTACTTGCCGTGATCCTGTGGCTATTGCGTCCGCCTCTCGATCTTTATACGCAATCAGTCTTAAATCTTTCAGGTGATCCTGTTCAAGGACGTTCCATATTTGTGATGAATTGTGTGGCTTGTCATGGGGAATGGGCTAACGGAAAAGTAGGACCAAATTTGCACGGTGTGTCTGATCGTAAATCTGATGCAAAGTTAGTCCATCAAGTTGTAAGCGGGGAAACACCACCGATGCCACAATTTCAACCAAGTCCACAGGATATGGCGGATTTATTGAGCTATTTGAAGCAATTATAAAAAGAGGAGCGCAATGCGCTCCTCTTTTTATAATTGCTTCTTTTAATTTCTTTGTATTTCTAATAGTTCATTGATCCCCTTTTCAGCGACATCCAACATTTGATTAAGTTGCGATCGCGAGAATGTGTCGGACTCGCCAGTACCTTGAACCTCGATTAATTTGCCCGTACTGTCCATCACCACATTTAAGTCAACGCTTACAGCTACGTCTTCTTTATAATTTAAGTCCAAAATTGGCACGCCATCTAATAAGCCAACCGAAACAGCGGCAACGGCATTTTTGATTGGTGATTTGGTGATTTTCCCCTCAGAAATCAAGCGATCGCAGGCTGCTTGTAATGCCACAAATCCACCTGTGATCCCACCTGTGCGCGTACCACCATCCGCTTGTAGTACATCAATATCAACGGTAAAGGTGTAATTAGCGATCGCGGTCATATCTAATGCGGCTCTTAGGCTGCGACCAATTAACCTTTGGATTTCTTGAGTGCGTCCCGATAGTTTCATAAATTCGCGCTGCTGTCGGGGGATCGTTGATGAAGGCATCATGCGATACTCGGCTGTGAGCCAACCTTGATTACTTCCCGTCAGAAATTTTGGTACGCCTTCTTCAATTGACACCGTACAGATCAATTGCGTATCACCAAATTTAGCTAATACCGAACCCGCAGGGGATTTGGTAAAGGGCTGCTGAAAAGAAACAGGACGCAGATGATCCCACGATCTGCCATCGGAACGCCAAAGTTTGGATGAATTACTCATAATTTAGTTGCTTCGTCTCGAACGGCGCTATGTTTATTTGCTTTGAGATTTATTAGTTTATAGATCGGCAGTGATCGAAGTCACAATTTTTTGAGTTTTGGATATTCGCTAAGAAGCTCGTCGACATAATGTTGAGCGGTTGGAGAATTAGGTTTAAGTTCGACTGCCTTTTTAAATGCAGCAAGAGCAGCAACTTCCTTATGCCAATCAAGTAGTATCCTTCCCTTTACCACATATGCACCTGAGTTATTAGGATCTAAATGTATGGCCTCGTTTATTTTGTCATAAGCTTTTTTGTCATCGTGAAAAGTGCTTCTGAAATCGTTAGCCTCGCGAATGAGAGCTTCAACTTCAGAATTAGGAGAAGCGCTAGAAGTTACAACTGGCGAGGGAGATGGTGGAACAGGTGTAGCTTGGGAAATAGGTGATGCAGACTTGGTAACTAAAGAAACGGGAGTAGGCTGAGGAATAAGTGGTACGGGATTGGTAGCTTCTTTTGTGGGAGTTGCCTTATGTAAAGCTGAGTATCCCACCATAGCAAGAATTACTGCTGCGATTGTGCCACCGCCAGCGATCGCTATTTTCGACCAAGGCAGTTTTTTTTTATTTGGTTGTTCGTCAACTAATGTCTTAATGACTTGGACTGTATCGACTTGTTGCCCGTTAATCTCGTTAATATTGCTAGTAACTACAGTCTGTAAGTTATGAGCAGTGGAGCTTGGAAGCGATGCGATCGGCATTAGCACTTCTTGAGCTGTCTGATAGCGCTGGCGAAAATCGTAGCGCACCATTTTGTCAAGAATAAAGAGAAACTGCTGTGAATAGCTTCCTTCAGGTAAACGATCTCGCCAAATCAGTTCGGCAGTTTCTGGATTTTCACCAAATAGGCGAGGTTCAGCACCTGTAATTGCTTGAATGCCCATCATGCCGACAGCATAAATATCGCTGCTAAATCTTGGTTTGCCATTCAGTTGCTCGGTCGGCATATATCCAGGCGAACCGATCGCAATGGTCAAATTTGTATTCCCCTCTGAATCAACCGCTAAACCGCCGATTTCTTTGACCGCGCCAAAATCGATTAAGACAATTTTGCCATCGGATTTGCGCCTAATCAAGTTGGCAGGCTTGATATCGCGATGAACGACACCATGTTCGTGGACGAACACCAATATTTCTAAAACTTCTTTGATCAATTCGATTGCTAAGACTTCAGGAAATCTTATCCCCTTACCAATTTCTTGAGTAAGATCGTTGCCATCGGCGAATTCTTGGACTAGATAAAATTCATCGCTTTCTTGAAAGTGGGCGAGTAAACGGGGAATTTGATCGTGAGTGCCTAGAGAATAGAGTATTTCTGCTTCTTTATCGAAGAGGCGTTTAGCAGTTTCTAGTACAAAAGGCTCTTTTGACGTAGGCTTTAGTTGTTTGACTACGCAGATGGGATGATTTGGCAAGTCTATATCTTCAGCCAGATAAGTCTGCCCAAAACCACCACCACCAAGGTGCTTAACAATTTTATAACGACCTCTAAGTATAGTGTCTAACACATTTTCTCTATGAATAATGATCTATCAAAAGAATTTACATTTATTATGGCAAAGTCTAGACCAGAAAAATAGAGCGCGTAGTATTAGACCTATACTTTGTTTCTTAGTTTTGGCGATCGCAAATTTTTGCTGCGAATTTTGTTATGTATTTATGCAAACATTTGCTAGTATAGAAATCGCTCTTTCATAAAAGAACGAGTTTACGGGTGACTGGCGCAGTGGTAGCGCATCGGACTCTTAATCCGCTGGCCCTGGGTTCGAATCCCAGGTCACCCATTCTCTATCAGCAATTACAGTAGGTTTTGATGAAAAGAATTACAATAAATTTTTTGAAAGCGTTGCAAAGCAACGCTTTCAAAAAATTTATTGATTCTGGTTTGAGCATAAAACGATGTAAGTGGTTCAAACAAGGAAAGAATATCGCTGCAAAGCAATATCTTCTTATGAATAAGCATCAATTAAGCCATGTTGTAAAGCATAGCGAACCAATTCTGTTCGGCTACTTGTCCCAGTTTTGCCAAATAAACGACTGACGTATTTCTCAACATTACGAATTGTTGTACCAAGACGCTTAGCAATTTCTTTGTTCATTAAGCCCTCAACTACAAGTTCTAAGACGCTCTGTTCGCGAGGTGTAAACTCAATTTTAATTGGGGGAGGCGTAACATTAATTGTGGGCTTTTGTTTGAGTAAGGCTTTGATTTCGGCAAGTTGACCTGCCAAATCGGTCATTTCTGAGGTATTGGTGTTAGCGGTAACGGCTTGGATTGCCCGTCGAGCGATTAAGTTCTCAGCGATCGCTACTAATTCATCTGGATCGAAAGGCTTAGACAAATAGGCATCACAACCAGCGTTATAGCCTTCGATGCGATCTTTAGTCATACCCTTGGCTGTCAAAAAGATGACTGGCAAATTCAAAAACCTTACATCTTCACGCATTTGCTTGAGAAACTCATAACCACTCACCTGTGGCATCATGATGTCTGAAATTACAAGATCGGGTGTGGTTTGTTCTAGCATTTGCCATGCTTCGCGGGCATTACTGGCAACCTGTACGGCAAAGTCGCTATCTTCGAGATAAGCCTGCACAGCTTCTCTTAATCCTGGTTCATCATCCACAAGCAGGATATGTCCTGACATAGTTATCCTTTCATCTTTGCGATCGCAATATTTAGGGTTCTGCGATTTAATAAAGAACTAATTTTTTGTGGCTCGGCTGCGCCACAAAAAATTAATTCTTTATTCTACTGCGCGTCCCTTATCACTATATAACAATAAGAAGAGGCGATCGTAAAGCCGTCTCTCTTTGACATTAGAGTTATGATGGTTGGTGTGGCTAATTTGTGCAAACTAACGATATGACCCAAACCTCCCTACCTCCTTTACCAATTCAAGAACCACAAACGAATCAACTATTTACGCCTGAAAATCCTAAACCCAACTTTTGGTCGTCTGATTTTCAGCAAGAAGTGATGGCACTTACGACGCGTCTTTTTATTCAATTACGCCGTCGTCCCACAACTTTGATTGCAGGTGTAGTGCAGCCATTAATGTGGTTACTCCTGTTTGGTGCTTTATTTAGTGGGTTGCCTGAGGGTTTAGTTGGAGATGGTCAGACCTATGTGCAATTTTTGGCAGCAGGAATTATTGTGTTTACGGCTTTTAGCAGTGCCCTTAATTCTGGCTTGCCAATGCTGTTCGATCGCGAGTTTGGATTTCTCAATCGCATCTTAGTCGCCCCTTTAGTTTCTAGATTTTCGATCATCGTTGCCTCTGCAATTTTTATTATTGCCCTGAGTCTTGTGCAGACTGTAGCGATTGTGGCGGTCAGTGGATTGATGGGAGCAGGTTTGCCTAGTTTGAGCGGCTTAATTGTGATGTCACTGATCCTGACATTACTAATCGTGGACTTTACGATGTTGAGTTTAGGACTTGCTTTTGCAATGCCAGGACATCAAGAGATGCTTGCCTTTATATTTTTGGT
The DNA here is from genome assembly GCA_903819605.1 of uncultured cyanobacterium. GTDB lineage: Bacteria > Cyanobacteriota > Cyanobacteriia > Pseudanabaenales > Pseudanabaenaceae > Pseudanabaena. Next base: position 5,015 of record CAIJEA010000557.1, read on the forward strand.
CAACTTGCCATTGATGTTTTCTAGTACTGCCCTTGCACCTCTTGCCTTTATGCCGACTTGGTTACAATGGATTGCTAGCCTAAATCCTTTATCTTGGGCAATTGAGCCAATTCGTTATGTTTATAGCCACAACACATGGACATGGAATAGCGTAATTTTTACTGCCCCTTGGGGAGATATGACGATTGTTATGTCAGCGATCGCCTTATTAGGTTTTGGAGTATTGGTGGGTGGACTAATTCGGGGTACTTTGCGTCGAGGCGTAGCATGATTGCAGAAACAGGCGAAGTCTATCCTTTACCTGATGTTCAACCATTTGCCGATAACTGGTCATATCTCAAAGCGGAACTGGCATGGCTAGATCGAGTACTAATGCGATCGCTATCCAAGCAAAGACAAAATAACCAAGAAGTCGATCGCGTTGCCCGATCAGCTTTAGATCGTTCTACTAGCCATTGGTGGAAAGGATTTATTGCGATCGATCCATCTAAAGGTGGCAGTCTGGTTCCTCAAAATCCTCCTCAGCCTCTTCATCCATTAGGACGATACGGCAATCGCCTAGAAGTCAGTCGTGCCCATAATATCCGACTAGCCCTTCCAGAGCTATGCGATCTCTTGGGGTTAAGTCATTTCGAGCGCGATCTCTTAATTCTCGGTCTTGCTCCTGAAATCAGCCGCCGTTATGAAAAGCTTTATTCTTTCCTCAACAATGACGAGACAAACTGCAAACAGCCCACGGTAGATCTTGCCCTACGTCTTTTTTGTCGCTCCGATGCAGAGTGGCGTAGCGCTCGAAGCACTCTATCGGCAACATCACCACTAATCAAGCGTAAGATCGTACAACTTTATCCCATTCCCAATAACACAGCGCGATCGCTTCTATCCAAAGCCATGCTCCTCAGTGAAAAAACCGTTACCTATCTACTGAGCGAAGATTTACCCATTGAATCAATAATTCCCAAACCTAGAAAGAGATAAAAATTTTTTTGCTAGGTTTGATTGCATCCTGAACTTTCGGCTTGGCGAATTGAGCCTAGTAAGGTCGAAATAATCACACATTTTTTGCGATCGCCCACTCTAGAAACAAAGGTAATCCGCCCTAACTCACCAAGCCCATTTGGATTGCCTTGCGACTTAAATTGAACACGATATACATCAGGTTCGGGAATCGCTGTAAGTTTTGTCAATGTTGTTCGCGGTTCTGTCTCCGTATTATCAACAATCCTTACCCCTTCATCAAAGTTTTGCCAAGGTAGATTATCCCAATATGCTTTATTTGTCGTGGAAGTAGGTGCAGGATGTATAGCATATTGGGAACCAGTGGGCGTATTTCTAAACGAGGCTTGCCACATAATATTGCTCCGTTTGGCATTGCTCTGAGCCAAACGCAGAGTACTATAGGCTCGACTCTGGGTAGCATTTAACCTTTGATTGTTCACAAAACTGAACCAAGATACTGCTGCCATTGAAGCGATAATACCAATTATTGCAAGAACAGCTAAGATTTCAAGCATCGTAAAGCCCATAGCTTTACGATGGCGATCACGCCTTCCTTTTAGATACTTCCTTATATTGTTCACAACTGTAACTTACGATTTTTAAGTGTAATTATCTAGTAATTTTCGCTAAAAATCAACGATCTAATTTCAATCTTAAATCATCTGTAAGAAGTAGTATTTTAAAAAATCATTTAAAAAATCATTATTTATGGGGTATTACAGTCAGCATCAGATTCAGAGCCTGATTTCATCGAGCCTAACAGTGTCGTAATTGTAGTGCAACGTCTGAGCTTAGAACTAGTAGTAGGATTTAAGACTATCCTAAGTGGAAAGGTAGCACTTGAAATTGTAGAACCATTTAAAAGTGTAGGTACTCCTTGAACATTAAATGAAATCGTCACTGGCAATGTCATTGCAGTATAAGTACTACCTTGGGTAAAAGAATATACTTGTACACCCTTTTCTAAATATTGAGTTTGCGATCTACTAGTAGTAACATAAGCCCCATTTGTTGCATCAGTAGCGATAGTGAAAATAGTTGGAGAGCCACTTCTCTTCGCTGTAGCTTGAGCATCTTTGATTGTGCTAAATACCCTACTTTGAGATGAACTCAGACGATTGTTATTTAAAAAACTAAGCCACCCTGGAGCCGCGATCGCAGCTAAGACACCAACGATAAGAATGACAACTAAAACTTCAATCAACGTAAAACCGCGATCTCGCCTCTGCAACAGTACTTCTCGATTGTGTTTAGATAACCACAGCATTTGAATATCTCCTTAGGGATTTGCAGATTGGGACATTGTGCTCACATAGCGATGTAAAAGCCCAAAGAGAATTGAGGCGCATTGCGCCACAACTCTCTTTGGGCTTTTGGATTTGTTCTAACATAACTGTCTATCGCTATAACTAACTAACAAAAATATCGATTAAGGCTTTAGAAGGTTTCTCATTGCCATGGCAATAAGAAACCTTCTTTAAATACTACTGAGTGTATACTCTGCCATTTCCATAGGCTCTAATGTTGCCAGTTGAGAAAAAGGAACTTAATGTACTAGACGAAACCGAACTTAGTCTTTGACTTACAGTTTGGTTGAGTCTCAATCTCGCCAAGGCATTACCGCGCAAGTAGATTCGTGCTACGTTTTGAGATGAATTCACACAAACATAAAAGCTACTAATGTTTTGAGCTGGGTTTGACGAGGCAGTAGAGAATGTAGCAGGAATTCTTTGAGATGCGGAAGAGGAAGCCCCCCCCGTACCAACATTTTCTATATAGCAATCTGGATTAGTCGATGGAGTTCCAGCGACATTCGCCCTAATAGGAATATCAACTGGTGCATTGCCTACTGGTGCATTGCTAGGAATTCCATCATCTTGATCTGTAGAGTAAGGCGAATCATCAAGAAAATCCATCAAAACAGTTGGTGTATTAGTGGCAAGATACCCTGCTGGAGCCTTTGTCCATTGATTCATAAGTGAATCTACAGTACCACCTTGAGACGAAAATGGTGTAAAACCTTGATCGGGAGCTGTCCAATAATTGACCATACTAGAGCCAGCGATCGCCCCTGGAGGTGTAAAATCAACACGAGCTATGGGTTTAGGATCGCTACAAGCTGTAGGTGTAGTTATGTAATCGGCTTGGCAAGTTGAACGAATCCCATCGTTAAGCTCCCAGCGTCCTAATCTAGCAGCATTCGACCAAGTTGGGTTTGCCCCACTAGCATTATCATAGATAAGATAGTAGGCAACTAAAGAATAGGCATATTGACCCGAACCGATTGGATTACCATTAGCGTCATAGCAACCTGTACTTGTTGTTGATGTACCATATGCCAAACATCCTACTTGTTTAGTCACACCTCCTCCAACATTGACAGTATCCGTAGGATTGTAATACTTGCGTTTCCAGAAGACTAAGACAGGAGTACTGTTAGCAAAAATGGAATTATCAGTAACTTGTGGAAGCTGATCTTTGATACCACTTGTAGTATTGGTGTTACCAACAGCACTGACGGTGTTTAAACTATCGGCGTTATAGATATAGACAGCTTCTTGCAGGTCATCAGATATATAGTTGAGAGCCGCTTGTATATCTGACTGTGATTCGACCTTCGCTTGTTCTCTGCGATCAGTTTCCATAATATTGACCGTAAAGGCAAGCAAAGTACTAATAATTACCGTTGCTATCAACATCGAAACCAAAAGTTCGATTAAAGTAAAACCTCTTACTCTCGCAGTCATGCGATCGCCTACAGTAAATACCCTAGCAATTAGACGTTTAAAAAATATCCTTAACTCAAACAACAGTCTACCAATGAGATCGCGTTGAAGCCTCTGATGAGAACGATTGTGCCTGAATAATTTGCGTATTGAGAATATCATGGCAGTATAAGAACGTGAGGATAGAAGTGTGATTAAGAATATTTAATAAAAGCCCAAATAAATATAACAGTCACATCTATAAACGACTTTTAATCTGACTAAGGGTACTTGTTGGAGGGTTAATATCAACCTTCATAACGACTAAAGGACAGTCTTTTGCTCCACCTGTGCTAGTAACAACTTTACGAGCATTCGGACAAAGCCCATCATCATTACCTGTCTGCATGATCAATCCCGATTGCAATCCGTTTAAATTTCCCGACGCATCTTGTGTAAATGCATCAGCCCGATATACTCTCACCTCCATATAAAATCCCTGTGTTGTCAAATCATTACCAGCACTTCGCATAGGTTGAATCACCAAGTCCTGTGGATCGTTAACGGTAAAGCCGCTGCCATTAGTGTCCACCTTAACTCCAGCGATCGCATTCAAATTTGCAATATTAGTACTGTTTGGTGCAGGTACATCAGAAAAGTATTGGTTACGACTAGTTTGCGGTCCGCCAA
>CAIJEA010000558.1 GCA_903819605.1 uncultured cyanobacterium
AATAGTCAAGTTACTGTCAGTATTGAATATCCAGAAACTGGTGGTGCTAATGTGCATGTGACAGATATGGGAGGTGGGATTAGCGAGGAAACAAAGTCTGTGATTTTTGAGAAGTATGAAATTGGAACTCCGATGCAGAATACATCTCAAATTGGTTTAGGATTAGCCTTTTGTAAGTTAGCGATCGAAGCTCATGGTGGCAGTATTTCAGTTCAAAATAATGAGCCAAACGGTTCAACTTTTACTGTATCCATTCCTTAAAAGAAGAAAAAGGTATGTAGTGCCTTTTTCTTCTTTTAAGCCCGACTAGATTTTATTGCCAAGCTTTACGAAACGCTTCTACTACATGATCCATACCAACTGAGCGTGAAGCCTTAAAAAGAATCCGATCGCCACTCTCGACTTTGTTTAATAGTGTTTGCGTAATTTCATCATAGGATTGGCAGGCGATCGTATGTTTTAAGGATCCATTTGCACCTGCCAAAATCGCATCTGCTTCTCCATCCGCTAAGATGATCGCTCCTTCGATTCCTAATTTCCCGATCGCTTCACCAATTTGCCGATGCAACTGGGTAGACATCGCTCCTAATTCTTTCATTGTCCCTAATACTGCCCAGTGCCGCTTTGCTGGCATATCTGCCAGTTGCCGTAACGCTGCTAACATTCCCTCAGGCGAAGCATTATAGGTCTCATCGAGAATCATTACATCTTGAGGTAATTGATAAAGTTGCGCTCTGCCAAATGGAAGATCGAGTTTACCAATGCCTTGAGTTGTTTGATGCCAATCAAGGTTGAGGGCTTTGAGAACAGCTAGACCTGCTAAAAAATTTAAAGCGTTATGAATGCCTGGCAGAGGCAGTTCCCAAACTAAATCCTCTACATAGAGATATTTGTCCGCCAATCTACCGTTTACATCTCCAATGCCTAAGCCATAGGTAATTGTTTTACCATTCCAGACTCGGCTAGCAGTTTCGAGCAAAAGCTGACAGCTAGCATTAAGGATTGCTGTCCCATTGACAGGAGTTGCCGCAAGAAGTTCACATTTAGCTTGGGCGATCGCTTCTCGCGATCCTAATCGACCTATATGCGCTGTACCAACATTAGTAATTACGCTCACCGTTGGTAAAGCAATTTTGGCAAGACGCTCAATTTCACCTAAACCACGCATTCCCATCTCTACTACCACAAAGTCATGCTGCTCAGGAGCGATCGCTAACAAAGTTTGAGCCACACCAATATCATTATTGTGATTAGCTTGGCTTTTGTGAACTTGCTTATCGGGTGCAACATAGCAAGCCAACATACTCGCAATAATTTCTTTAGTAGTGGTTTTCCCAACTGAACCTGTTACCGATACCACTGGTCGCTGAAACTGCGATCGCCACCATCGGGCTAGATCTTGATAAGCTGTGAGCGTGTTATTAACTGGCAGTATAGGTAAACCATATGCTGCCTCTGAGTTAGCCCATTCATGATTGACGATTGCCGCTACTGCCCCTTGAGCGATCGCCGATGCCACAAAACCATGACCATCAAAATTTTCTCCTGTTAATGCCACAAATAACTCACCAGTTTTGAGTTTGCGACTATCGGAAATAACGCCCCTTATCTCTGTGTTTTTCTGTGCGGTTTCGTCAATATTGGCAACTGTTGCCGATGTAATGGCGATCGCTTGGCTAATCGTACAAATACAGGTCATGCTTGATTTTTTCTGTTCGTAGCTGTTCTGAGTTTTAAGATTACAAACCCAAATTTTCTAATAAAGCCACGCTTTGCGTGACTTTATTAGAAAATCTTTAAGTTTATTATCTTACGCTTTACTATTATCACGCGTCAGGCAGCACATCCGCAGCAAACATTTCATTCAGAGCCAGAAAATATGGCTCAAAAACTTTGGCATGTTGCTCATCGAGATGACTATGCATTTCCTGAGAAAGAAATCTCAACAATGTCCGAACTAGTTCCCAACTAACTTTTAAAGGTGGATACAGCATTACGCAAAGAGGAAAAAGCTCTTGTTGGATTGAAGAAACACTCTTTTCAAGTACGCATAGACACAGATAGACTTGAAACATCTCGATGTCACGAATACTAGAAACTCGAATTTTAGGCGAACTCAAAACCCCGCTATGGCATTGATAATCAGAATGCAGAATTAAAGTTTGTTGAGACACCTGCCGAGCAATTGCACTTATTAACATCAGTAGATGGCGCACTGACTCTAGTCTCAAGTCGTCATACTCTAAATTGCCAGCCGCTTCGTAAGCTCTTTGCAGTGGCATATAAAGATGATCGTCAATCACTTTGAAGTAGGAACTCACAATCATCTGTTCTAAGGGTGGGAGTGAATCCAAAAGCATTTGTCCGCTGTAATGAAACTGCATACTGACAAAGCCAATCGCACGCGGATCGACCGATGTGTATTTTTTGCGAATCTTCCCGACACTCTGGGCGATCGCCACTGACAATTGCCCTATTGTCGGCAATCGCGTGGAACACTCTAGCTTGTGCGGTTGACCATTGGTAGTCAACTCTATTTCAAACAGTCGATTATCACCATTCTCAGTGTAGATTTGGAGTGCTTGCTCTAATAAAAAACGCGAATCAGTTGCGATTTGCCAAGGATCGATTAGGTCTGAGGAAATACCGTGAGCTTGCAACTGCCCTAGTAGCAAATTTTCAGTCTTAGCCCATGCCTGAGCGCTAGAAAATCGCAGGGCTTGTAATAAATTCGCGGCAGTAGAAGCGCGTCGCTCTGGAGATAAAATTTCTTCTAAATTGTTAGATTGAACATCCTCCTTCGGAGAATCTACCTGCAAATTTTGAATATACTTTTTTGCCCAAATATTGGCTAGGCTCGGAACAGAAGTATCTGTAATGCCATCAAAATCCTGCGGTAGAGCATCTGCAAGAATAGGTCTAATCATCTCGGCTCCGAAAGTAAAAAAGATTTGTTAAATTAGTCACATTATATTTCGTCACTTCAAAAATAGTTAAGGTTTAGTTAAAAATAATTATCAAGCCGAAATATAGCTGTCGTAAGTCTTGTAAAATCTTAAAAGGGAAGAGGGCAAGAA
>CAIJEA010000559.1 GCA_903819605.1 uncultured cyanobacterium
GCCTTTATCAAGATCGGACAAGCCCTATCTACTCGTCCTGACATCGTCCCGCCTATCTTCATGGACGAATTATCAGAGCTACAGGATCAACTCCCACCTTTTCCAAATGAAATTGCATTTCAATTTATCCGTGATGCTCTAGGAGCCGATCCCTTGGAAGTTTATGCGGAAATATCCGACAATCCGATCGCTGCTGCCTCCCTTGGGCAGGTCTATAAAGGCAAACTGAAAACTGGTGAACTTGTCGCCATCAAAGTGCAACGACCTGATATTGCTGAAGGCATCGCGCTAGACATGTATATACTGCGCGGTATTGCCACATGGTTGAAAAAGAATTTTAAATTTGTCCGCACCAATTTAGCTGCCATCCTTGATGAGTTTGCCAGCCGCATTTTTGAGGAAATGGACTATACCTTTGAAGGTCAAAATGCCGAAAAGTTTGCCGAATATTACGGTCAATTAGAAGGCATTTACGTTCCGAAAATCTATTGGCAATATACGGCAAAGCGGGTACTGACAATGGAATGGATTGAGGGCATTAAACTAACTAATGTAGAGGGGGTCAAAGAAGCAGGTTTTAATAGTCGTCAGATCATCGAAGTTGGGGTGCAATGTTCTTTGCGCCAATTGTTAGATTATGGCTATTTTCACGCTGACCCACATCCTGGCAACTTATTAGTAATGGGTGATGGCAGTCTCGCTTATCTAGATTTTGGGATGATGAGCCAAGTTTCGGCAGAACAGCGCTTTGGTCTTATTGAAGCGATCGTGCATTTAGTCAATCGCGATTTTACGGCTCTCTCTAGAGACTATGTGCGTCTTGGTTTTTTAAGTGAAGATATTGATTTCGGGGCGATCGTTCCTGCTCTGTCAGATGTATTTAACCCACCTGAGGGGCAGAGCTTGACGGAAATGAATTTCAAAGACATGACCGATCAACTTTCGCAGATCATGTATGACTACCCGTTCCAAGTGCCAGCTTACTATGCACTGATTATCCGATCGCTTGTTACGTTAGAAGGAATTGCCTTTAGTGTCGATCCTAGTTTTAAAGTATTAGCTGTTGCCTACCCATATGTAGCAAACCGTTTACTAAATGATTCTTCTCCTGAGCTAAGAATGGCACTCAAGGATCTCCTATTCCGTGATGGAGAATTTCGCTGGAACCGCTTAGAGAATTTATTGAGCAATGCCCAGACTAATCCCGACTATAACTTAAATGGAACTCTCGATAAAGGGATTGACTTTCTGCTTTCCGATCGCAGCGAATTTATGCACGATCGCATTATTGATGAGATTGTCAAAGGTATTGAGGTCGAAACTAGCAAGCGGTTACCGACAAGATTACGTACTACTTTGATTGGCGATATCGTCGTTGATGCCAAGGTAAAAGCAGAGATAGCTAAAACAGATGCGACCTCTAGCTTGGGACATATCGCAAAACTATGGACAATCTTGCAACGTGATAAAGCGATCTCTAATACCGATATATTGCCCTTAGCGACTCGTATTCTTACCAAGAAGCAAACGTTCACCTTTGGGCGTGATGTAATTTCTAAGTTAGCTCAACGATCGCTGGTGAGGGCAATTCGTGGTGTGCTGTTGCGAGACGAGAAAAAATATCAAGATGATAAGCAACAAGATCTTGTGAACTCACAGAATGCCGATCTCCAGCTTAAAGCCGACGAGAGAGAGTTAGTCGGTTCTGGTGCTAGTGGTTCTGGTTTAAGGCGATCGGTAAATGGTCGGAGTTGGTAAATAAATAGAGGTGAATAGAAGCAACGCTTCGCACCACCTCTATTTATACTGATTGAGAAGCAAACACAAGAATAACTATGCCCAAGCCTAAGACTAATCTTATCCTTAACCCCAAACCTCAATCTCAAATTACCCTTAGCGAATACATCACCGCGATCGCATGGTCATCTAATAGTAAATACCTTGCTGCTGCAACTGCTTCAGGTGAGTTAGCCCTATTCGATGATGCGAAAGTAGGTAACGATCTGTCACAAAAATTATATGAATTGCTTGAGCCAACGGAAATTTCGGTAGATTGTTTGGGGTTTTCGGCGGATGGACATTGGGTTGCGGCTGGGGGACAGGATGGCAAAGTAAGAGTTTGGAACTTGAGAGGCGAACAGCCTGCGATCGCGACAACCCTTGAGCTTGGCAAAACATGGATCGAGCATCTGATATGGCATCCTACCCGTTCCGAGTTTGCCTTTAGTTTCGGTAAATATGTCCAAATCTGGAGCGCAGAAACTCTAGATATTGTGACAACTTTGCATTTTGAGCAATCGACTGTACTGGCGATCGCGTGGCATCCAAGCGGCGAATATCTTTCAGTTGGCGGTGATGGGGGGATTAAAGTTTGGGCAGCTAAGGATTGGTACGAAGATCCAATTCAGTTTGCTATGCCTACGGCTACTGCCAAAATAGTTTGGGAGAGAACTGGACAATATCTTGTCGCTAGTACCCTCGATAATCTTGTAATTGTTATGCAATGGTTAGGCAATGATTTTGATGCTTCACCTTGGCGAATGCAGGGTTTCCCTGGGAAAATTCGCTCCTTTGATTGGTCAGCTAGTAAGACCTCTCCACTATTGTCATCTTCTAGTGGCTCCGATGTCGTTGTATGGGAAAAACACGCCGATTTAAATGTTGGTTGGGAAGGAGAAGTGATCAAGGGACATAACAGTATCGTTGGCTTTGTCGCCTTTAAGCCCAGATCAGAAACCCTTGCTTCCGCCGATGAAAATGGCAGAATTGCGATTTGGAAAAATGCTAAGGATTGGGTGCAAGCTCTAGAAACACCAATGGGCGAAATTACAGGATTGCAATGGCAACCCCTCGGCAAAAAACTAGCTGCCGCGAATGCTGATGGTGAGCTAATGCTCTGGACTGAATCATCACAGGGCAAAGGTTTTCGTTAAACTCTAACGGCGGAGTTAACAGATGACATGGTCTTTGCGGTTTAAGCTTTGTTTTTCTACGCATAAAGCACGCCGCTTATGTTACTATTATTAACGCTTTGCATATCCAAGGACGCTTTAAAAAAGCGTTTATAACAAAATTGGAGAGGTGGCAGAGTGGTTGAATGCGTCTGACTCGAAATCAGATTTAGGGTCACACCTAACGGGAGTTCGAATCTCCCCCTCTCCGTCAAAATAAAAAGCTCTTACTTCTAAGAAGTAAGAGCTTTTTTATCGAAAAAATTAGATCAATAGCAACTTTACAACGCTTTGCGCCTAAACTTGACCCAATAATTTTGCTAAAAGTGTTGCAAAGCAACACTTTTAGCAAAATTATTGGGATTTAAAAATTCCTACACTTTGCGCTCAACCCCAATCCAAGAAAATTTTGAAAGCATTGCGAAGCAACGCCTTCAAAATTTCCTTGGATTGGATTTGATATACACTAAGAGTGAGATTAGTGGATAGATAGCAACAATTTAAATCACTGCCAAACAGTCATACAGACAAGCAATTTGCAAGGTATTTTTTTATGATTAATAAGTCTTTGTAACTAAATAATTTTTTATAAATACAAAAAATTCTAATTTTTTTCTTCGTAGTCAGGAGCATAAGCCTGTAACAGATTGCTAAGCTGTGAAAGCACAGAATCCTTATTTATAGAGCCAAAAGTAGAGCGATCTGGGAAGAATTCGGGACGATCAATATTGCGATCGATCGCTTCTTTAACCTGTTGGGCTATCAAATGTTGTAGATCCGCAAGCGCCCTATCCCTCTGATAATTAGCTCCCTGCTCCGTGGTGGCGTACAAAGGAGGTAAACGGTTGAGTGCGTAAGCCGCAATATCCCCTAAGTCTAAGACTTTATTACTATTTGCCTCGATCTCTGCGACCCTTGCCACAGCTTCACTTAAGACCAATTCTTCCATTACGTTAATAAACTGCTTACGTGGGACAGCAACTACCTCTCCCGTTAGTAAGGCACCCATCAGGCGATCGAGTGCCATATATTCTTCTACCGAAAGTTCAAAGGCACTGTCACAGATCCGCCCCACTTCAGCTTCCATGGCAGGCGTGAGGTATCCATCTTGTAAAGCCTGTTCGACAATCGACTCAATGCTGGTTTTTTGTAGCTTTTCCACTGTTATCTCTTTAATAACGCAACACTAAGGTACTTCAATGGGAATAATCGTATACTCAGGGATTGAGATCTGAAAATGCTCTTTTTGGCTGAGCATAATCACCAATCGTGCAATAGACTGGGGCTTAACCGCCAAATCGCTCCAAGGAATAGCAATTTCTAAGCACTGCTCAAGACCTACTTTCGTATGAGTTGCTATGGTTTCCCACATAAATTGCTCTGTGGATTCTTGCAGTTTGACTGATTTCTCGGCAAAATTGATCGCAAGATGATGGCGAAACAAATAATTTAGCGGTGAAACATCAGGCATATCAAGAAGTTTGACAGGGCTGTTTGGATGAATCCGATGAGGATAAAACCACAACAAGTGTAGTTTACTTTGTGCGATGCTCTCTAGACTACTAAATTCTAGACGTAAGTAGCAATAAAAATGATCGTATCCATACCATAGACGCTTGACAGGTGCATTTTGATGCATCGCTCCTCGCGCCCCACTTACTTCAATTTTACCTGCGCCCTGCCAATCATCATTCTCGAACCTACCATTAATCAGAGGATGAATGAGGTTGGTGGGTCGATCGCTTTTAGGCACATCATGAGGTTCAAGCGGATAGAGTAAAGCGTGCGGTACTGGCTCATTGAGGGCTCGATAAATTATCTGTAAATGCTCGCGAAAAAGGCGATCGAACATCGCATCGTCATTGGAGCTATGTCCTTCCCCAAACCACCAAAACCAGTCTGAGCCTTCGGCTGCCATCAAGCTTTCCCATGCTTCAGGATTATTTTCTTGGGTGGCTTCTTGGTGATTAGCTAAGACTTGTCTTGCGTCGGCAAGTAAGTCCCAAGCACGATTTTTGACAGGATCGCCAATCCATGTCGTAAAGCTAGAGTCAATCCATGAGCCACTATGCAGTTGATGGGGAGGTATTTTATCGATGGGTGGGAATTTTGCTAAATATTCTGAAGGGGTGACCAGTTTTAAATTTTCATTTTTTGAGAGGTTTTCGTAAAGAGTTTGCAAAAATGGGTTGCCGTCTTGGGGATAAAATTCCCAGCAATTCTCGCCATCAAGGGCAATCGTTACTAACCAAGGATTGCCTTCAGGATGCTCAGATAAATATTCATTTTGCTGTTTTTGAATGCTCATTAGCCGATCGCACAAATCATCACTGGCAGCCTGTGGCAAAAGTGCGCCATAACTAAAGCCAATGAGATCGGAGAGTAGGCGATCGCGAAAGATAATTGCTAAATCACCATGGATGGTCTCCAGACGATAGGGCTGGTATAGCAAATGCGGTGCGTCAATCGCCCCACGTTCATCGCGGCGGAAATAATGTCCGAGACTCCAGCCTAATACGCCTTCATCAGAACATAGCCAAGAAAAGCCCTGCTTCGAGATGTGGGGCAAAATTGCAGGACTAACTGACTGCTCCGATGGCCATAAACCTCTAGGATTGCTACTAAAGTGCTGGCGATAAACTTCTTTAGCTTTTTCTAGATGCAGGGTAATGTCTGGCTCATGGCGAAATCGATGATTAGGCAAGTACATTTGTGGAACAGCGATCCGACCTGCCTGAGTATCAGCTAATAGGGGCATGATTGGATGGGTGTAAGGCGAAGTCGTAACTTCTAGTTGCCCAGCTTTTTGCATCTGCCGATGTTGAGGCAGAATGCGGCTAATAATTTCACGCTGTTTACTATAGATTCTCTGTCGATCCGCGAGGGTGAACTCCTTACCGCGATTGTACCATTCTGCAATTTCGGGATCAGCTTCACGGAATAAGGGATCGATCCAAGCGAGGTTATGCCATGCTAGTAGATCACTAAAATCTGGCGCTAGCCAATTATTGACACACCACTCGATCCCATAGGCTTGTCTTTGGGCAAATAGATCGGCATAACGATGATATGGCTCAATCATCGTTTGATGATTGGCATCAAAAAAATGTTCAACGATAAAATGTTTTTGCGATCGCGTTAGTGTATCAACAGGTGTCAGAGTAAGCGATAAATATGGATCGAATGCCTTTCCCTCCACATAATCTTGCAATTGCAGGATCAATGATGGGACAAGGTTGATGGTTTGATGTAGTTTGGGGTATCTTGACAACATCAACGCCAAATCTAAATAATCTTTTACGCCATGCAACCTCACCCAAGGCAAATGATATTTGCCAGCGATCGCGCTTTTGTAAAGAGGTTGATGTTGATGCCAGATAAATGCGATATGTAGAGGAAAAGACATAAGATGACTGGCGATACTTCTAGAAATTGTGACACACCTACTCATGGTTCGATCCAAATCCTTCAAATACTTTGTATAAAGCTATGTACGGTTAGCCTTAGCGTTTGCATGATGGGTTGCAGTTCTCCTGCGGCTTCTGATGTAGCTAAGCCTTCTACTGCTCCAACTATTCCCCCAAAAACAATATCCCCCCAAACCAAACCCAAGCCCATTGAAGAGCTAGGACAATATTTGCCGATTACTGCCACTGCTACAATTTCTGGTCGCGAGATTCAGCTAGAGGTTGTCAACACTCCTAGCCAACAAGAGAAAGGTTTAATGTTCCGCCCGCCCCTAGCGGACGATCGCGGGATGTTATTTCCGTTTACTCCTGCCCGTCTTGTTGCCTTTTGGATGAAAAATACGCCTTCTCCTCTCGATATTATTTTCTTATTGGATGGCGAAGTTAAGGCGATTGCCCGTAATGCGACCACCTGTAAAAGCGATCCCTGTCCAATCTATCCCGAAAATGGTGTGGTTGCGGATAATGTGCTGGAAGTGCGCGCAGGACTCACTCAAGAATTAGGTTTAAAGGAAGGCGATCGCATTGCCATCAAATTCTTGTTGCCAAAAAATCAA
>CAIJEA010000560.1 GCA_903819605.1 uncultured cyanobacterium
CCCCTTCAGTTAACCGCGCCAAAATTGCCTTGGAGCGATATCGTTTAGCCCTAACAGGTCGTAAAGCATTTTTATTTCCTGACTCACAATTGGAAATTCCCCTAGCTCGGTTTCTCTCAAGAGAGTGTGGAATGGAGCTAGTTGAGGTGGGAACACCCTATATCGATCGTCTGTTAATGAGTAGCGAAATTAGCTTATTACCTGAAGGGACTGCCTTATCTGAAGGACAGGATGTAGAAAAGCAGCTAGATCGATGTCGTGCGGCTAAACCCGATATTACAGTTTGTGGTTTAGGTCTAGCCAATCCTCTCGAAGCTGAAGGCATGGCAACAAAATGGTCAATTGAATTAGTGTTTTCTCCTATTCATGGTTACGACCAAGCCGCAGACCTTGCGGAATTGTTTGCACGACCCCTTGAGAGACGCAGAAGATTAACCGTTTAAGAAAAGCTATTAGCTCTTGACTTTCTCAACAGCTAATAAATAAAAGCTAACAGCCAATTACCAATTACCAATTTATGGAACTAACCCTCTGGACTTACGAAGGTCCTCCCCATGTCGGGGCAATGCGAATTGCAACAGCGATGGAAGGAGTACATTATGTGCTTCATGCGCCTCAGGGCGATACCTATGCCGACCTACTATTTACGATGATCGAGCGTCGCGATCGCCGTCCGCCTGTAACCTATACAACTTTTCAGGCTCGCGATCTTGGTGGTGATACTGCGGAGATGGTGAAAACTTCTGTGCGCGAAGCCTATGAAAGATTTAAGCCTCAAGTAATGCTGGTCGGTGAAAGTTGCACTGCGGAATTAATTCAGGATCAACCAGGATCGCTTGCAAAGGGCATGAATTTGCCGATTCCCATCGTTAGTTTGGAATTACCTGCTTATTCTAAAAAAGAAAATTGGGGCGCAAGTGAAACTCTTTATCATTTAGTTCGCACTTTGCTTCTGCCAGTTGTACCGCCTCCGAATACGAAGCGTCCCCAGAGAGAGGCGCATATCCGCCCTAAAGCCAACATAATTGGACCTACGGCTCTAGGCTTCCGATGTCGTGATGATATTCGTGAAGTGATTAAATTACTGGCGGAGATAGGTGTTGATGTGAATGTGGTTGCCCCGATGGGAGCGACCCCCGATGATTTGATGCGAATTCCCGATGCCGATTTTAATATTTGTCTTTATCCTGAAATTGCGCTTACCACTTGCAC
Source organism: uncultured cyanobacterium (assembly GCA_903819605.1). Taxonomy (GTDB): domain Bacteria; phylum Cyanobacteriota; class Cyanobacteriia; order Pseudanabaenales; family Pseudanabaenaceae; genus Pseudanabaena. The sequence continues at coordinate 1,213 of CAIJEA010000560.1, forward strand.
TTGGCTTGGTCGTAGCTTTGGACAACCTATCGTTAAAACCGTGCCCATCGGTGTAGGTGCAACCCGTGATTTTATTGCGGAAATTGGCAAGGTTGCTGATATCGATGTTAGTCAAGCATTAGAGAGATCGCAAGCTGACACGCTTGGCAATTGGGATGCATCGCGCATATCCTCCGCAGCCAATGCCAATGCTTCTCGGCTTCCTTGGTACTCGCGATCGGTTGACTCTACTTATCTGACAGGTAAGCGTGTTTTCATCTTTGGCGATGCGACTCATGCGCTAGCGGCAGCGAGAATTGCTACGGAAGAGTTAGGCTTTACTCTCGTTGGTATTGGCACTTATAGCCGTGAATTTGCGCGGGAAGTACGCGAATTTGCCAAGAAGCACGGACTAGAGGCTGTGATTAGTGATGACTATTTGGCTGTGGAAGCTAAGGTTGCTGAAGCCGCTCCAGAACTAGTGCTTGGCACTCAGATGGAACGACATATTGCCAAACGCTTGGGTATCCCTTGCGCGGTAATTTCTGCACCAATCCACGTTCAAGATGTGCCTGCTCGTTACTCACCTCAAATGGGTTGGGAAGGCGCAAATGTGATTTTTGATAGCTGGGTACATCCTTTGATGATGGGTCTAGAGGAGCATTTGATTGGGATGTTCCGTGAAGACTTTGAGTTTGCTGAAGGTCACATGAGCCATTTGCATACTGCGCCATCTCAAGAGACTCGCCGTGAATCGGTAGCTAGTGAGTCAGGGGTTATAGAACAAACGATCGCCTCAACAGGTGGATCGAATCAAGCTGTTCTTACGCCCGTAGTTCAAGCAATTGAAGGTGTAACTTGGAGCGCTGATGGTGAAGCAGAATTGAAGAAAATTCCTTTCTTTGTTCGTGGCAAAATCAAGCGCAATACTGAGAAATTTGCAAGCGATCGCGGAATCACTTCGATCACCGTAGAAACCCTCTACGATGCAAAAGCCCAAATTGGCAAATAGTCTAATTGAGCATTTCGCTCGCAATTAGAAGCAAAGAGATAAGAATTTAATTGTTTTAATTATATTAGGAGTTTATTTTGGCAGTTTTAACCGCTCATCCCCCTGCAATCACTAAATGTGAAGATGGAGAAGGTAGTGTTCAGGTTTATCAAGATCCTTCCATGAAAATCGAAGGAGCGTTAGTGATCGCTGTCTATGGTAAAGGCGGCATCGGTAAATCCACTACTTCTTCTAATTTATCAGCAGCCTTTTCTCATTTAGGTAAGCGTGTGCTTCAGATCGGTTGCGATCCCAAGCATGACAGTACTTTCACTCTAACCAAGAGAATGGTTCCCACGGTGATTGACATTCTGGAAACCGTGGATTTTCATTCTGAAGAACTGAAGACGGAAGACTTCATGTTTGAAGGTTACAACGGAGTCATGTGTATTGAGGCTGGTGGACCTCCTGCTGGTACTGGATGCGGAGGCTATGTAACAGGTCAAACTGTTAAGCTTCTAAAAGAGCATCATCTGCTCGAAGATACAGATGTTGTAATTTTTGATGTATTAGGCGATGTGGTTTGTGGTGGCTTTGCTGCTCCATTACAACATGCTCATTATTGTTTGATTGTCACAGCCAATGACTTTGACTCGATCTTTGCAATGAATCGCATCGTGGCGGCGATTCAATCTAAAGCTAAAAACTATCGCGTTCGGCTAGGTGGCATCATTGCGAATCGTAGCGAAGGAACCGATCAGATTGACAAGTTCAACGATCGCGTTGGCTTAAAAACCTTGGCTCACTTCCGCACTGTTGATGCTATTCGCCGCAGTCGTTTGAAAAAATGTACTGTGTTTGAAATGGAACCCGATCCTGAAGTTTTAGAGGTACAGCAAGAATATCTGAAGCTTGCGAAGGGGATGCTCGATAATGCTGAGCCGCTATACGCTCAGCCACTCAAGGATCGTGAAATTTTTGACTTGCTTGGTTTTGACTAATCATCAAAAAAGCCCTCGCAGTGCGAGGGCTTTTTTGATGCAATGTAAAAGGGGAAACAATTTCAACGATCGCCTATAATCAAAGGTCAAATTTGGCGCTGCTTTGTCCGATTACTTCTAAAACTAAGGGATGGAAGTTTGAGGTTCTACTCACGGATACTAAGACTAAGGGAGTGATTCTTTCGGATAAGATTAAGAGTTTAGATTGGCAAGTGAGAAAGATTGATTTTATTGAGAAGGCTTCAGTAAATATTATTGATGAAGTTATCGGCAAAATTGAAGTGTTATTAACCTAGTGTTGAAGTTGGGATCAATCAAGGCGATCGCCTAAATCCATCATCACGAATTAGCAAGGCGATCGCCATGGATTGTTTTAAATAGTCCAAGGATTCACAATAGTTACTTCTATCCCTGCAAAATCTTTTTCATTACGAGTAACTAGAGTTAAAGAATTCTGGAGAGAGATCGCGGCAATGAGAGAGTCCATCATTGGCAGTGGTCGTCCTTGTTTCTCAAGGTTCCCAACTAATTCACCCCATAACAACATGGTTAGAAGATCGATGTCTATAATCCTTCCCCTAAAACGATTGGGAAGGGTTTGTTTTAGCCAAATATCAAGATTTTCTTTCCGTTGAGATGCTACAAGTTTACTAATGCCCTTGGCAATTTCACCCATCGTAATCACACTTAAATAGAGTGTCTCAGGGGCTTGGGCATCTAGCCAGTCCAGAACTTTTTGATTTGGTTGCTTGGCGACTAATTCGGAGATTAGGCAAGTGTCAAGAAGATAAGTCATAGAATGAATCGGTCGGTCGGTAGACTTTTATCACGGCTGAGGTCTAACTCTCCAGTGGCAGCAAGTTCTGCGAGGGGAGATTGTCGAAAGAATTCGGAGAGTTTGGTGGGGGATTGATTAATACTCAATGTTTGCTTAGTCGATCGCCAAACTTGCATAAATTGGATTAGTAATGCTTCAGGTGTTTGCTCGATTTCACGGATCAGTTGTTCTTTGATTGTCATAACTTAACCCTCTTTGTTGTTTAAGCATAACTCAATAATTTTGTGTATAGATGGCGATCACCTATATCCATCACAACGAATTAGTAAGGCGATCTCGACAATTATCTCTACAGAAGGCAACCAAATTAGCACAGTTATCTTCTGACTCGATCTAATAAGGGAGGAGAAATACTTCTATCAGTTACACAGCTAGAGATATTTTTAACATCCACAATTTTTACTGGAAAGCCAATAGTGCGATACCCACAATTCTGAATATATTTTTCTTTCAATTGTTCTCTCTTTTGCCAGACAAGCGATCTAAAATCGGATGGTTTAACGATATAGAGATTGTTGTCTGGCACTAGAAAAATCCAATAATCTGCTTGTGAACTCCATCCCCAACCAGGAATCCCCGTTGTATCTACAGATGTGGTTTCAAAGAAAAGATTGCCAGTTCTACCTGCCGCTTTATCAAATTTATACTCTACCGATAGAGTAAATCCACTCGGATGAATCAGCAGTCTATCAATTCCTGAAGTTTGATATTGTAAGATATGTGATACATCAATGATTTGATATTTGGAAGATAACCAATCATCAAGAATCTTTTCTCCATGCTTTCCGAGTGAATCTTGCTGCTGAAAGCTATATGTTTTGGTCTGCATAAATATATGGAATAAATAGCTGTTTACTGTCTGAACCTTCGTAGCGAATTGGAGTTCCAGTTTTATGGCATAACCAGATCGCCCAAGTTCTCAGTGCTTGCGCTCTACGCTTGCTTGTAATTTCTGTGTGATCGAGAGGACAAAGCTTTTTGTCAATTAAATTTTTCACTAACTGTAAACCAAAAGGCTGGTCGTCAATAATCTCACCATAGACTAGTTGCATAGGTTTGTAACCCAACATTGCCTCTATCATTACTCGTTCTTCGATGGCTGAATTTTTAGCATTTGCAATGCGGAATCCTGATTTAGTTAGCTCATATTTGCTTGCACGACCATGCTTTACTGTTTGTCCAAGACCTAGTTCACAAATAATTCTTCCAAGATACTGCCCATGTCTCATGACACTTCTTTGTTCGCCCTTATGTCCAAGTTCATGAGCAATTTCAAAGGGAGATTTTGGTGCTGCACCAATAAATTTTACTGCGCTAATGATTTTGTCTGGACTGTCAACTTGTGTGATGTAGATTGGATTATCGTCATCTGTACAATTTGCATTTCTAAAGGTATTTATACATTCGTCTACCTCATAAGAAGTGAGAATGTGACAAGACCATATTTTCACACACTTTGATTGTCCATCAAATGTGTAGGTTAGCTTGAAATAATCACCATAAACTTCTCGAACACCGCTTCGATTATCAATGCAAGGATGGCGAGTTAGCTGAAATCCTGCAATCTCACCAGTTGATTTCAGCTTTTCAAGGAAGTCTCTAATCTCATCTCTCTCACTTTGAGTACACAACTTTTCAAGGTTTGAGAAGATTTCTTGTACGCCATCTGCATACTCGATTTTAAACTTTTGCATTGACACCTCCAGTTATTTGAGATTTGTTGATTTGTGAAAAAATATGTTTTGCATCCTCTGTATTGGTAAGAGGAATTGGTAAATAACTTGCTAAGTTACTACTAACAAAAGCTACGACTGGTCGATTATGAAATGTTAATTTTAAGCAATCAACACCAGACTGTAGTCGTTCCCAAGCATCATGTACTTGATCCCGAAACTTAGTTAATGGCATTTCCTCAGTTGTAACTTCTGGAAACCCATTTTCTGGACTGATGTCACTCAAAGGAACAAGATATCCAATGATTTCGCCATAGCAGGTAATGACTAATCTTTGCCTTCCTAGTTGAACGCTTCTTTTTAACTTTGATAGTTGATGTCGTAGCTCAGATATTGGTATTTGAGGGAAAAGACTCATAACCTGAACTAAAAACTATAATTTAACTACCTCTAAATCATAGTACGTTTTGTAAGTTTTGTACGTTTCTTAATATTTGCTTAACAATTGAATGGTTAGCTTATAAACACAGAATCTTTATGTCAGAATTAGGGCAATATTCAAAATGATGCTGAAAACCTATGATTTGAAAAATTGAAGAAGCGCAGTAGCAGTTCTCAGAAATTATTAAGGCATCTGGTGCAACCCCTCAAGTCATTTATCAAAGCTGCCAATTTTTAAAGGGAGAATAATCAATGACAACAATTACTAAAGAATCTCTCAAACAAGAGTTAGATTACTTCAATGATGAGCAACTAAAACAAGTTGCAGATTTTATTGCATTTATCAAATTTCAGACTGAATTTACGCGCCAAAAAACTGATGTTAGTCAATTTGCTAACCTCTACCAAGAATTTGCACAAGAAGATCGAGAACTAGCTGAAGCAGGGATTTCTGAATATGTCGAACTCTTGAATAGTGAATATAAAGACTAATGTAGAAAGTAGTGCAGTTAAGTTTGTGATTCGATCGCACCTTCGGCATCATTAGCGATCGCCTTTAAGCGATCCAACATATCCGCAGTCACATCTTGCCACATCCCACGCTGATTCGCTTCTAGCAAGCGTTCCGACATATCACGCAGCGCCCAAGGATTACTAGATTTAATGAAATTCTGGACTTCAGGATTAAAGATATATGCCTCCGCAACTCCCTCATACATGAAGTCCGAAACGCAATTAGTCGTAGCATCATAGGCAAATAGATAATCAAGCGTTGCCGACATCTCAAAGGCTCCCTTATAGCCGTGACGCATCGCTCCCGATATCCATTTAGGATTAACCACTCGCGATCGATAAACCCGCGCAATCTCTTCACTAAGTTTGCGAACCTTGGGCTGTGCCATCCGTGAATTATCGCCAAAGTATACTTCTGGAGCATTGCCAGATATTGAGGCGATCGCCGCCGTCATCCCGCCCTGAAACTGATAATAATCATCGGAATCGAGAATGTCATGCTCGCGATTGTCTTGATTTTGCAGCACGATTTGCATATTACTGAGTCGTTGATTAAAGGCTTCAGGAGCCGATTTTCCTTCAGATTTGCTGGTGTAGGCGTAGGCACTCCAATTGATATAGGCACGGGCTAGATCCTGCTCGCTCTCCCAGTTTTGCGACTCGATCAAGCCCTGTAAACCCGCACCGTAGGCACTCGGCTTCGAGCCAAATACCCGATAACGCGATCGCTCTTCAGCCTGTTCTAAAGTCAAGCCTTCCTTTTGCCAATGGGCGGACTCCTCTTGGACTTTTGCCGCTAAAGGATTCTGATCGGCAGGTTCATCAAGATTCGCCACAGCATTCACCGCACTATCAAATAAATCGATGAGATTAGGGAACGCATCTCGAAAAAATCCCGAAATCCGCAAGGTCACATCAACACGGGGACGACCTAAGATTGATAAAGGCAAAATCTCAAAATCCACTACGCGACGCGATACGCCATCCCAAACTGGTTGTACGCCCAGAAGAGCCAGAGCTTCGGCAAGGTCATCACCACCCGTTCGCATTGTCGAAGTCCCCCAAATCGATAGCCCCAAGGTTTGCGGATATTCACCATGTTCTTGAGTGTAAGTTTCGATCAGCACATCCGCAGCCTTGCGCCCAATATCCCAAGCCGTTTCCGTCGGCACTGCCCTAATATCCACCGAATAGAAATTGCGTCCTGTGGGCAGTACTTCGGGTCTACCCCTTGTCGGCGCACCTGATGCGCCACTAGCGACATATTCGCCATTAAGTCCGCGCAGGAGATTTGTAATTTCTTGATTGGTTTTGTAGAGAGAGGGGAGAAGGCGATCGCGAATCCATGTTAGTTCTGCCTTCGTTTCAAGGTTGAGATCCCCCCCAGCCCCCCTTAAAAAGGGGGGAGAATTTTCTTCTTCCCCCTTTTTAAGGGGGATTGAGGGGGATCTTTGGC
>CAIJEA010000561.1 GCA_903819605.1 uncultured cyanobacterium
AGGATATCAATTTGTGGATACGCTCACTTTTAAAGGAGAGTTAAAAGAGGATGGCAACGAAGATAAGCTAGTCCCCAAAATCGAAGCATTAGCTGGTTGTACCATCGTCTATGTTTCCGCGATCGGTGGTAGTGCTGCCGCCCGTCTAATTCGCAAGCGAGTTACACCGATTAAAGCGAAGTCAGAAGAAGAAGAAATCGCGGAGGTACTAAATAAATTGGTACTAACCCTGCAAGGCAATCCTCCACCTTGGTTAAGGAAGGCTTTGCAGCCACCAGTCCATGATTTTGACGATCTAGAGACTGGTTGAAGAGATCCCCCTCAATCCCCCTTAAAAAGCGGGAAGAAGATAATACGATTCTTTTCCCCCCTTAAAAAGGGGGGCTAGGGGGGATCTAAACCTCAAAACGTAGTCAAAGATTGAGATTGAACAATAAACAAAACAAGGAGAACTCTATGACCGCAACAATTACCTTAGAAACAGCTACCCCTGTAAATGGTGCAGAAGTAATTAAACAAAGCCCATTTTTACAGGCACTAGTCCAACAAATCCGCGTTAACGATGGTTATGGAACCTATCGCAACTGGTCAGATGAATTGCTACTTAAGCCCTTCATTCTCACCAAGCAACAAAAACGCAAAATCTCCGTAGAAGGTGAGGTTGATCCGATTACCAAAGGTCGAGTTTTCGCCTTTTACCGTGCGATCGCCCTTCGCATCGAGCAGCAATCGGGGCTTCTTTGCCAAGTAGTTGTCGATCTCAGTCATGAAGGCTTTGGTTGGGCATTGATTTTCTCTGGTCGCTTGTTGGTGACAACTCGCACTCTCCGCGATGCTCAACGCTTTGGTTTCGACTCACTAGAGAAGTTAGGCGAGGAAGGTGAAAAACTCGCCCAAAAGGGTGTGGAATACGCCACCAACTTCCCTGAAGTTGCCAAAGCCTAAATCAATCTTAAACATACTGAGAAAAGATTATGGTGCAAGTGACAGATACAGCGATCGCAGGGCTTAGTATTGATGACCTCAAAACTAAGATCAAGCGGCTGAACAGCAAGGCAGGTCAAATGAAAATGGATCTGCACGATCTCGCGGAAGGGCTACCCACCGACTACGAACAACTGATGGACGTAGCAGCCAAGACCTATGAAATCTTTCATAAAATTGATGGATTGAAGAAACAACTGATTATTCTCGAACAGGATAGGAGTGACTGATATGGTTGGTACACTTAGCGAATTTCAGAAATTGACCGATGCGGAACAGTATTTTGAGTTTTTCGGACTTGACTACGATCCGCAGGTTGTAAATATCAATCGCTTGCACATTCTCAAAAAGTTCTCGCAGTCTTTGGAAGAAATCGACAATAAATTTGTTGAAGCTGCTGAAGCAGAAAAGCTTAGTTTTTATCGAGAAGCGCTAGAGACTTCCTACGCCACCTTGCAAACCTCTAATGCGATCGAGCAGAAACTGTTCAAAGTCTTTCATCAAAAGCCTCATAACGTTGTCATGTTGAGCGATATCGGCAATGACGATGAGGAGGAATAGTTATGACATCCTTGACACCTACGGAAATAGAACGATATCGCCGCCAAATGATGCTGGCTAACTTTGGTGAAGAAGCACAACAAAAACTCAAATCTTCCACAGTTTTGGTAACAGGTGTGGGTGGATTGGGTGGCACAGCCGCTCTCTACCTTGCCGTTGCAGGTATTGGCAAAATCATTCTCGTGCGTGGCGGTGAGTTGCGTCTGGATGACATGAATCGCCAAGTCCTAATGACCGATGATTGGGTTGGGAGTCCTCGCGTTTTCAAGGCGCAGGAAACTTTGCTCAGCATCAATCCCGATGTGGAAATTGAAGCCGTAAATGACTATGTGACTGCCGATAATGTTGATGCGCTTGTCCAGTCAGCAGATATTGCCCTCGATTGCGCCCACAACTTCACCGAACGCGATCTGCTCAATGCTGCTTGTGTCCGTTGGCGATGTCCAATGGTCGAAGCAGCGATGAATGATATGGAAGCCTATCTCACCACCATTGTTCCCCATGAAACGGGATGCCTATCTTGTTTATTCCCCGAAAAGCCCGATTGGGATCGGCGAGGCTTTGGGGTTCTTGGTGCAGTGTCAGGGACTCTCGCCTGTTTAACGGCTTTGGAGGCAATTAAATTTTTAACAGGATTTAGTTCGCCATTGCTATCACAGCTTTTGACGATGGATTTAGGACGGTTAGAGTTTGCCAAACGACGTACCTATCTCGATCCCGATTGCCCTGTATGTGGACATCAGAGACACAAGCGATCGCCAGTTCCCACGACTAAGCAAGTAACCAGCCAGCGCATTCCTTCTTTCGCAAAACTACTAGTCCAAACTTCTTCCCATTATTAGGGAGTGTGTTGCAAAGCATCTTGCTCCCTCAATCCAAAAAATTTCAAGGAGATTTCTATGTCTATTATTCTTACTGAAAAAGCTGAATTACGATTACGCACTTTCCTCAAAGGCACAGGCGATCGCACTACAGAAAAGGGCATCCGCCTAGGCGTGAAAGATGGCGGCTGTAGCGGCTATCAATACACCCTCGATATCACCAATAAGCAAAAGCCTGACGACATTGTGGAGCAGATTGGGAAAGTGCGCGTTTACGTTGACCCTCAAAGTGCTCCATTGCTCAATGGTGTTGTGGTCGATTATGTTGACGGTTTGTTAGAGAGTGGCTTCAAGTTTGAGAACCCCAATGCGACAGGTTCCTGCGGCTGTGGTCAATCCTTCCAAGCTGGCGACTGTACCCCTGCGGCTGTACCTTGCAGCTAGTTATGAATATGGCTTCTACTTTGATAGGTTTGATCCCCCTCAATCCCCCTTAAAAAGGGGGAAGAAGATAATTCCAATTCTCCCCCCTTAAAAAGGGGGGCTGGGGGGGATCTCAACTCAAGACCTTATTAGTAGAAGACTTCCCCTAGTCAAATCATTTCAATCA
>CAIJEA010000562.1 GCA_903819605.1 uncultured cyanobacterium
ATTCTTTGGGTGGGAAGGGAGTATTTGTAAAGGTAGGGGCTTGGTCTCCAATCCCCAATCTCTAGGCGTAATTAAATATAAAACTCCAAAGACTGCGTCGCTCGCGTAGTGGGCGGCGCAGTCTTTGATCTGTTTTTTTATTTGATCGAGGTACTTATCAAAAGGAAAAGGTTTCTATTGAAACTGCTACTTTGCAATAGTTTCAATAAAAACCTTATTTTTCTTCAGCGCTTTGCACTGTAATCAAAAAGAAACCAGAAAAAGTAATCTAGCTAAAACTAGCCCTTAACTGAAACTGGAACAGTTTCGGATTTAGCTTTTTCTACGGAAGGGATAGCCTGTTGATTTGGGATACCAACAATCGGACATTCTGCTGTACCAACAGTTGAACGAGTAACTGCTTCCGAACTTTCTTTTGCCTTCTTCGGATCGAGAACCCAATCTCGATAGAATTCAAAGGGACATTCTGCCTTGCCTTGATCGCCATCACCTGAATTGAGCATCCCAGTATAGCCGCGATGCATCAACTTGAAGATGTGATTCTGTGATTGAGCATTCTTACGGAAATCGCGGATTGCAAACTTAGACAAAGCGGCATACTGAATACCATTTTCTTCTTCGCCACATTCGCCAAGGGTACGACCATCAAATCCAACGATCGCCGAATGACCAAAGTAGCTATAAACTCCATCAAAGCCAGAGGCATTTGCTACTGCTACATAGGTATTATTCATCCATGCCATCGCCTTAGAAACAATGATTTGCTGCTCCTTAGCGGGATACATATAGCCCTGACAGCGCACAACCAACTCTGCACCACGCATGACACAATCACGCCAGATTTCAGGATAGTTGCCATCATCACAAATGATCAGGCTGATCTTCAAGCCCTTAGGTCCCTCTGAGACGTAGGTGCAGTCGCCAGGATACCAACCTTCGATCGGAGTCCAAGGCATAATCTTGCGATATTTCTGAACAATCTCACCGCGATCGTTCATTAAAATTAGGGTGTTATAGGGCACTTTCTCTGGATGTGCCTCATGTTTTTCACCTGTTAAAGAAAATACTCCCCAGACTTTATTCTTTATGCAAGCTTGGGCAAATATGGCAGTTTCTTCACCAGGAACCGTTGCGGCGGTTTCCATCATTTCCTTGGGATCGTACATGATACCGTGGGTGGAATATTCTGGAAAGATCACCAGATCCATACCAGGTAAGCCAACCTTCATGCCATCTATCATTGAGGCAATTTTTTTGCAGTTCTCAATGACTTCTTCCTTAGTATGCAAGCGCGGCATTTTGTAATTAACTACCGCAACTCCAACTGCATCTTCGCTCGAAGAAATATCGCCATGGTAAGACATAAAATCCTCTACTTATTATAAATAAAATCAAATTTTGTTTAGTTACAAAAGACTTACTAAAAAATAGTAATTACTCTTGCTTCTTTACTTAATTACTAAACGTTAGATGATTAATCAATACAACTTAAAATCCATAACTAATTAACACAACTAAATTAACAACAATGTTTGCTGTTAATTTGCGAGGTTTTAGTGAGGATATTAAGAATTAATAAGTATTATAGAACACAAAAAAATGGAGATTGTATCGTTAGCAACCTATTAGTTATAGCTATAGCCAAGTAAGTTAAG
>CAIJEA010000563.1 GCA_903819605.1 uncultured cyanobacterium
AATCGATATTGTCCGCCAATAAAATAGTTTGGCTGTCTATGACCGCCAAACTATTTTGGGTTTATATTAGGATCTCAATCCTAAATCTCTTTATTTTACTTGAGAATTTTGGCATATTCATGATCTGCCAAGTCCTGTTCAGTGGTGTAGGCAAGATTATTCTGATCGATTACCTCTTGCTTGGTGGCAAAGGTACTTGCAAACTCTAGCTTTTCTCGCAATGTTGCTGATGGTTGGCGCAATTGTTCGGCGATCGCAGCTCGTTTTTGGTTGCGATCGCTGATGCCACCATTTAGATATTGCAAGACAAAATAGCGCACCGCAGGCGTAGATAGGAATAGCACGGCATAACCCAAAAGCAATCCGTAAGCCGCTTTAAGCAGTCCTAAAAAGCCACTTGCTAAAGCCAGTCTGCCTAGAAGACTACCGAGATATAGCGCCGCCACCAGATAGAAAACACCTAAACCGATCGCCAGAGCAATCTTGCCTTGAGGGGCTTTGCTAAACTGCCAAGCTTTTTCTTGTAAATATGTACTTTTGGTTTTTGATTTACGCTCTGAGGCAACCTTTTGTAATTCGGGAAACTTATAAGCCAAGGTTCCTGTGTCACTGACTTCGGGGAATCCGTTGAATTTGGCTAACACGGGAATCACAAAATATTCGTCATTTTCCTTATAGACCACGTTATCTAGGTAGGGAGCAATTTGTTCGGCAACAACGACACCGTTATTACTACGAATCATGGTTGCTAGCTCACGCCAACGGCGCTCTTCCAGATCGGCATTGGGGTTACCATCACCAAACAAAAATGAAAAGACGCTTTCTAAAAAGCCCATTTCATCAGGATCGCGCTCGCGGATGCGTTGTGGCTCATAGTAATAGGGATCGAATACCATAAACGGATTGCCAAAGGGATTGCCAAAACCTCCCAGCCAAAAAAATCCACCACCACCGCGATCGCTACGGCGATCGTTGCGATCGTTATCATTACGATTTTGGCTTTGTAAGGCGATCGTGGCAGCGATAATGCCCACTACCACGATTACAATCGAGACAATTAACAAAATGCCAAAGGAAATCCGAATCCCGTAAAATACCCATTTCCAAACGCCCCTGAGCCATTCTTTGACCTGTAGCCAAAACGAACGACTGACAAGAATTTCCCGAAAATTTGGTGCGAATTTATAGGCTATTTCGCCCGACTCGGCAACTTGAATATTGCCGCCTGTCTCCGAGGCGATCGCCAGTACTTCGCGTTGTGCTGTATTCAAATCAAGTCCAGACTGTGCCGCCACATCGCCTATCGTGACCCGATAGTTGAGCTTTTCAACGGCTTCCATCACTGCTGTACGAGATGTCATAGGCTTTCCTTCACCGAACGTCTAGAACTATTATGATGGAAATAGTTAATAACTAGCGAAGATTACCCTGATCCTCCGCCTCTGAAATTGCAAGAAAAGTAGACAAGATGTATGTATTTACTTCTTTTTTCCTACTTCTATTGGGGAAAGGGGCAAAGGGGATTTAGAAAATCGTTACTTAAATCAGTGCCAGAATCAGTTTAAGGATATTTGTTATGCAGCAAGAACCAACGCGATCGCCTGAAAACCAAGAGCTAAACCAAGAGCTAAACCAAGAGCCAAATCAAGAAATATTAGGGGAATCTGATTCTGATTTTTTATTGACACCCGCACAGGAAGCAGCGATGCTTTCAGAATTTGGGGCGAGTGTTGATGACTCTAAATACAATCTTCAAGATCCAGACGCAGAGGATCGAGACTCAAAAAGCAGCTCCAATCTCAACCCAGATCTTAAGCTCAATCAAAATACTGAAAAAACTGCCTTTCACAATCACTTCATCGGTCATATGGACTTGTTAGCCGATCAACGCACGGTGATGAAATACCTTGATGCCCATCAGGGTTGGTTTAGACGTTGTGCAAATCCTTTTAAAGCCGATCCTATTGGTGAAACAGGCTATGCGATGGGTGTGGGGAAAGTAGGTGCAATGGGCTTTCAAGTTGATGCAAGGGTGGGTTTAAATTTGTTGCCTCCCGATGAAAATTCGGTCTACCGTATCACGACGATTCCGATTCCTGAACAATTGCCTCAGGTCTATGATGTAGATTTTCAGGCAGAGATGCGCCTACAGGAGCAAGCTCTAGATGTAAAAGCTGATCATCAAGTAGGGAAAAATGCGTTGATGACTAGTGTGGAATGGGATCTTAATCTCACTGTGACTTTGCAATTTCCCCAATTTATTCAGCGCCTATCTCAGGATATGCTCCAAAAAACTGGCGATGGTGTTCTCGGTTTTATTGTGAAGCGCGTATCCAAAAGTCTGACGGCTAAGGTGCAAGAAGATTTTCATAAAACCCATGACATCAAAGTTCCCAAGCATATTAAGCTCAGAAGATGATCTATACCTTTGCAATTTTACTTGCACCTGCTCCATCAGACTTACTGATGGGGCTTACGGGCAAGCCAATTCAATATTTGCAATCCGATCTCCTGATTGCGGCGATCGAACCAAATGTAGATATCGAAGCTCTAAAACTTCTACCTGAGCAATCTCTCATGCAAGCGATCGTCCATCACGATCGCCTAATTTGTGAATTATTTAATCAGCGCACTCTCCTACCCTTGCGTTTTGGAACTGCTTTTGTTTCCATTAGTGCTTTGGAAACGTATTTAAAAGATGAAAGTGAAAGATTATTAGCAAGTCTCCAAAGATTGGATGGATATGCTGAATTCTTGATTACAGGTTCGGCGATCGCCCCTAAAGTGGAAACTTCTGTAAATCTTAAAGGTAAAGATTATCTATTGGCTAAGCGATCGCAATATTTGCAACAGGAACAATGGCGATCGCAGTTACAAGAGGAAGTTCTTGACTATCGCCAGACGCTCATCGATAGCTTAAATTCCGATCTCTATACGCCCGAATTTCAACATGTGGAAACTCAAGGCTCAGAAGATGTGCGAGTTTATGCTTTGTTGCCGCGATCGCAAGTTGTGTTTTTACAAGATTCAGTGCGATCGTGGGAAGAGGAACATTCCCATTGGCAAATCTCATGGAGTGAGGCTTTGCCGCCTTATCACTTCTTGAATTAATAATGGTAGCGAT
>CAIJEA010000564.1 GCA_903819605.1 uncultured cyanobacterium
CCTTGGTGGACTTGGCTTTGTGATGGCATCTTGCGCTCCACAGACTCCAGTTGCAACTTCAACGTCTCCTACAGCCGCTAGCCCAAGCACCGCTGCTACTAGTGCTTCCCCCTCAGCCTCAGCTTCAGCACAAATAGCAGGTGGTAAACCAGTAAGCCTTAGTGGTGCAGGTGCATCATTCCCAGCACCCCTATATCAGCGTTGGTTTGCAGATTTCAACAAAAAAAATTCCAACGTTCAGCTTAGCTATCAATCTGTTGGTAGTGGCGCTGGCGTAAAGCAATTTATTGCTGGCACTGTTGACTTTGGTGCAAGCGATGTTGCTATGAAAGATGATGAGATTGCTAAGGTTACCAAGGGTGCAGTGCTTATCCCTGTTACTGCTGGAAGTATCGTTATTGCCTATAATCTTCCCGATATTAAGGATGTTAAGCTCAGTCGAGAAGTATACGTCAATATCTTTCTTGGCAAAATCACTAAGTGGAACGATCCTGCGATCGCCAAAATCAATGAAGGCGTTAAGCTTCCCGAGCTACCCATCACTGTAGTTTCTCGCTCCGATGGCAGTGGAACTAATGCAGTATTTACCAAGCATTTGAGTGCAGTTAGTCCTGAATGGAAGTCTGGTCCTGGAGAAGGTAAGTCTATCCAATGGCCAACAGGTACAGGTGCTAAAGGCAATGAGGGTGTATCTGCTCAAGTTCAACAAACCCCTGGAGCAATTGCATATATTGAGTATGGCTATGCAGTCCAGAACAAGATTTCCTTTGCAACCATTGAGAACAAAGCTGGCAAATACATCAAAGCTGATGCAGAAAGCGGTTCAAAATCATTAGCTTCTATTGAGCTACCTGCAAGTTTGATTTCTTTTGAACCAGATCCTAAAGGCGATGCTTCATATCCAATTGTCTCCTACACATGGTTGTTGCTTTACAAGAAGTATGACGATCCAGCTAAGGCTGAGGCAATCAAAGCTATGCTGGAATGGGTGATAACCGATGGTCAAAAGACCAGTCCAGAGTTAGGTTATATACCACTTCCTACTGAAGTCGTCGCGAAGCTCAAACCTGCGATCGCTACAATTTCCTAATCGTAAAGTTCCCCATTTTTGCTGCTATAGGGCTAAGTTCTGAGATACCAATCTCAAACTTGCCCTTTTTGCATAGTTTTTATATTTTGTGATTTTAAGCCCACACATCTTCAACAATATTTGAATAATGAGTTCTGAAACTGTAGCTTCTGAAATAGTACTGCCCCATCGCTCTGCGTCCGCAAAGTTTCTCGATCAAGGCTTTGTCTGGTTAACTCGAATTTTTGGGATCGGTGTCGCGGTCATCCTGATTGCAATATTATTTGAAGTTGCAAAAGATGCTCTTCCTGCAATTAGTAAGTTTGGACTGGGATTTCTGGTTACTAGCGAATGGGACGTAACCAGAGATATTTACGGCGCTTTGCCTCAGATCTATGGAACGATCGTCAGTGCGTTTATTGCCCTTTTGATTGGTGTACCGATTGGCGTAGGCATCTCAATTTTTTTGAGCGAAGAATTTGATTTTCTTCCGAAAAAGGTTCAAGAAATCCTCGTGTTTTTAGTTGAGCTATTGGCGGCAATTCCCAGTGTCGTATATGGAATATGGGGTATTTTCGTATTAATTCCCATTATTAAGCCTATCGGCGACTTTCTTTATGCCAATTTTGGTTGGTTTCCCCTATTTAGCACTCCATTAAGCGGAACGGGAATGCTACCCGCAGCAATAGTTCTAGCAATTATGATTTTGCCGACTATCGCCGCAATTTCCCGCGACGCTATGGTTTCAGTCCCAAAGGATTTGCGACAAGCTTCGATGGGTTTAGGCGCTACTAGATGGGAGACGATCATCCAAGTGTTGTTGCCTGCTGCTTCTTCAGGCATTATTGGTGCGGTCATGCTTGCCCTTGGTCGGGCTATGGGCGAAACAATGGCAGTAACAATGCTTATTGGCAACTCTTCAAAAATCAACTTCTCCGTTTTGGCTCCTGCCAACTCAATTGCTGCAAAGCTAGCCAGCGAATTTGCTGAAGCTGACGGCTTGCAAATTTCAGCTTTGATGTACGCAGCGTTGGTTCTTTTTGGCTTAACTTTAATAGTTAATATTTTGGCTGAGTTACTAATCCTTCGCGTACAAAAAATTAAGTAACTTTGTCAATACTTAATTAGTCTTCTTCCATTTCGCAGTCCACTGATTTTCAATTTCCTATGACATCCGAAACTCAAAACTTAACTCCAAGTAGTATCCCAATGGGTAGCTTGGAAAGAAATGATTCATCACCGCGTACAATTTTTAGCAATCTGATGACTGTTCTAACGGTCGCGGCTGCGGCGATCGCACTATTACCGCTTGTAGCTGTATTGACCTATGTAATCATCAAAGGTGCAAGTAGATTGGACTTGGGTGTATTTACTCAGCTTCCTCCCGCTCCTGGTATCGCTGGCGGTGGATTTGGCAATGCGATTGTTGGAACCTTAGTAATGGTTGGCATTGCTGCATTGATTAGCGTCCCTTTTGGGATTATGTCAGCAATCTTTGTGTCTGAGTTTGGGGGCAAAAGCCAGATTGTTTTTTGGATTCGCTTTGCTACTAACGTTCTAAGCGGAGTGCCTTCGATTGTAGTTGGCGTATTTGTTTATGGGATTGTTGTAATCAAGAGCGGTTGGTCTCTAGGAGTAGGATTTTCAGCTTTTGCTGGTGGGGTAGCGCTATCAATACTGATGCTGCCAATTATTGTACGTACCAGCGAAGAAAGTTTAAAACTAGTACCTCAAGAAATTCGTCAGGCAGCGGTCGGTATCGGTGCAACAAAATTTCAAACTGTGTTCTTTGTCGTTTTACCTTCAGCTCTACCTGCGATCGTAACTGGAGCAATGCTTGCTGTAGCAAGAGCGGCAGGGGAAACAGCTCCTCTAATCTTTACAGCTTTATTTAATCAGTATTGGGCAAAGGGAATTTTTGAGAAGACAGCTTCACTTGGAGTACTCGTATATAACTATGCGATCGTACCTGGTGGACCTCAATATATTAATCAACAACAACTTGCTTGGGCAGGTGCTTTAGTTCTGGTTGTAATGATTTTAATAACCAGTATCTTTTCTCGTTTGGCATCAGGAAAGCGCACTTATTAGAATTTGTTTTTCATCCTGTCAAAACCGATGAGCAAATTGATAAGAATAAGATTTTGCGGCGCAGAGCGCCGCTTCCGCTTTCTATGATTTAATTTGCATCAGGATTTAATCAAAAGAACATCTGACAAAATTTTTAATAAAATTGGGTTAACTAATTCTGGAACTTCATCCTGTGGACAATGTCCTGCATTTTGCAAGACTATAAACTCTTTAACACAACCGAATCTAGTAAACGATTTTCTTCCCAAATCAATAGGCTCCCAAGGATCGAGTTCGCCCCATACAACGATCGCCTCACAGGGCAAAATTGCTAATAAGTCTTCAGGTCTTGGTCCCTGCGAATAGCGAACAAAAGCCATAAATACATCAACCGCATTAGAGTTTTGAGCAGGTTTGATGAGGATTTCAATTAATTCTTCGGTGATAGCTTCTTTGCGAATATAAGCTTGTGAAAGAATTTGTTTTATCGATCTCGGCTGACGTACTCGATCGAAAAACAATTTGGCGATCGCGCGATTACCCAAAATGTTCTGTACTACCTTCACGCCCACACGCTTAAACCAAGGCATAGCCAATTGATTTTGTTCCTGCAATAAACGCAACGAGCAATTGATTAATACCGTCTTGACGATTAATTCAG
>CAIJEA010000565.1 GCA_903819605.1 uncultured cyanobacterium
TGCTTACTCAATGGTAAACAAAAGATCAATCCCTGTATAGATTTATAGCAGTTTTCATTTTGCCGTAGGCAAAATGAAAACTGCTATAAATCCAATACAGACTAAGTCGCTCGTAGACGAAAGAGACTGATCTTCACGTAGAGATCGTTGGGTAATAAGGAAGGAATATATGGGAAACTCTGAGCATCTTGCAATATTGAACCAAGGAGTAGCTAGCTGGAATAGATGGCGACTCGAAAATCCTGAGATAATTCCCAACTTGAGTAGTACTAACTTGAGAAGAGCCAATCTCCGTGAAGCCGATTTAAGTGGAGTGAATCTGCGTTGGGCAAATCTTAGTAATGCTAATTTATTAGGTGCAAATCTCAGTAGCTCCGATCTAGTAAAAGCCAATTTGCGGGAGGCAGATTTATACAAGGCAAATTTAAGAGATGCAGAAGTTAGTGGGGCTTATTTGAGTAATGCCCATTTGCGGGAAGCATACCTGCAAAGATGCGACCTGAGCTTAGTAAACTTGCATGGAGCCGATTTAACTGCGGCGTTCTTTAATGGTGCTAATTTGAGCGGTGCAGACCTAAATGAAAGTGATTTGGGCAGTGCTAATTTAAGTGAGACAAATCTTAGTAATGCTATTTTAAGTAATACAAATCTCGCAAATGCAGACCTCCGCCGCAGCGATCTCACAAATGCAAATTTAGAATTTGCAGATTTAAGTAATGCAAATTTATCGGACACAAAACTAAGCTCTACAAACTTAAGTAATGCAAACTTACAAGAATGTGACTTGAGTAATGCATTAATTAATCAATCCAATCTTAGCCACGCAAATTTGTCTGATGCCATTCTCAGTAATGCTAACTTAAGCAATTCTAATTTGAGCCATGCAAATCTCAAAAGTGCAGTACTAAGTAACGCAATTCTGAGTAATGCCGATTTAAGTAATAGTATTTTGGAAGATACGATTTTGAGCGATGCAATTTTAAGTCATGCTAACTTGAGTGGCGCGGTTTTGACTGGAGCACAATTAATATCTGCGAAGTTAGATGCAGCTTTTTTAATTGGTACTAATTTAGTCAAAGCCAATTTGAGACTTGCGAATCTCAATGGAGTCAGCTTATCTGAAGCTAATCTTTTTGGAACGATTATGCCCGATGGATCAGTGTGCAATCACTAAAAAGGTGGCGCAAAACGCCGCCTTTTTAGTGATTTGATTAGGATTGTGGCTTACCACCAATATCGCCATCACCGTCAATGTCATGCCCCGTTGCAGTTTCTAGGGCATCATAACCCTCTAAATTACTAAGTTATCAATATGCTCCTTTCCCAA
Organism: uncultured cyanobacterium; assembly: GCA_903819605.1. Classification (GTDB taxonomy): domain Bacteria; phylum Cyanobacteriota; class Cyanobacteriia; order Pseudanabaenales; family Pseudanabaenaceae; genus Pseudanabaena. The sequence goes on from CAIJEA010000565.1 coordinate 1,328, forward strand.
ACAGAACTAGCCTTATAGTTTCAATGAGAATTTCCAAATCAAAGTTTAACGACCAGCGATCTATATAAAATAAGTCCAGTTTTGCCACATCATCGATTGTATCTAAATCCGATCGCCCCGAAATTTGCCACAAGCCCGTAATTCCAGGCATCACTAAATGTCGAGTATGATGCCAACTCGTAAATCTTGCCACATCTCGCACAGGTAGAGGACGTGGACCTACAAGGCTCATTTGTCCAAACAATACATTGAATAATTGGGGAAGCTCATCAAGACTAGTAAAGCGCAAAAAAGCTCCAATAGGAATAATGCGTGGATCTCGTTCAATTTTAAACATTACGCCATCAGAGCTTTTATTGAGATGTTCAAGTTCTACTTGACGCAGATCGGCATCCATAAACATGCTACGAAACTTCCACATTCGGAAAGATTGTCCTTGCAATCCAATCCGATCTTGTGTATAAAATACGCTCCCTCTAGAACTAGCTTTTATGGCGATCGCGATGGCGATAAATACTGGTGACAAGAAAATCAATCCTATAAATGCGGCGATAAAGTCTAAACAACGTTTAAAAATATATTCCCAATTTGCCAGTAGTGAAGATTCAATGCGAATCATTGGAATTGATGCAAAGATTTCTGGAGTGCCGCGACGATGGAGCAGCATTAAACTAGATGGAACTAACCTCAATCCAATTCCAGCATTGCGAAGTTGCCAATATAACTGCGAGGCAAGCTGGGTCTCTGGTAATCCTTCTGCTATCACTTCGCGTGCGCCAGAGTTAATAATTTCTTGCATGGAATGTGAAGAGTTGGCAAGAGAAGAGACAAGTACACCAACAACTTTATAGCCCGTTCGCTTGGCAACAATATTTGCCAAATAGGAAAGCCGATCGCTTGGCGCAATTATAAAGACAGGGGTATGAGTTCTGGCGATCGGAAACTGATCGAATAGCAAAGTAAACAGCAATCTCAATCCAATAATTAGAAAAATGCTGCCAAGCCAAGCTGGTAAAAATAGCGATCGCGGCGCATCTACGGCAGGGTTGTAAAAATAACTTATTACTAAGGAAGACAGGTAAACACTACTGATGAATTGAGCTTGTTTTACATAGTTACGCCATTGTGACTCGCCGCGATAAAAGTTGTGATAGGCAAATCCAGATACAATCACTGCGGCAAATGCCCAAAATAAGCCAGTTAATCCTAAAAATTCTCCCCAATTAAGCTCTGGAGGTAAAGGTGAAAATCCCTGATTAAAACTCAATGAGATCTTCCAAGCTATCCCTAGTCCTAAAATATCGCTGGCAATAAGTAATAGCGCTCGCAACCAGTTGCATTCAACGATGTTCCATTGCTGCATCTGTCTACATGACCGAAGATCGTACTTTTTATCTCGTTTTTCAGTATATTTTTCGGTTGGTTTGCGATCGCTACTCACGCTCATATTCCTCGTTGTCTTCTACGCTAGTGTTGCATTACAGAAAACGCTTTGTTGATTCCTAGTCATTATCTTGCCCAATTTTCCCAGAAGTTGTAGCAGTAGCCAGTTATGTTAGTCCAAAAACAAAACCCAGAAGATAGTTGCGGCGCGAAGCGCCGCAACTATCGTCTGGGTTTTGTTTTTGGACGAACATAACTGGCTACTGCTACAACTTCTGGGAAAATTGGGCAAGATAATGACTAGGAAGCAACAAAGCGTTTTCTGTAA
>CAIJEA010000566.1 GCA_903819605.1 uncultured cyanobacterium
CTGACGTTTTATAGCCATAGCCACTTGTATCAGGACAAATCCAAAACCCAAATAGTGTGAGGCGGCGCGAAGCACCGCCTCACACTATTTGGGTTTTATGTCCTAACAAGAAAGGCTACAGCTATAACAAGAATTATGCGTTCGCTAAACCTTGTTGACGTGCTACTGCGTGAACTGCCGCAGCCACAGCATGGGAAACACGAGGATCAAAGACAGAAGGAATAATGAAATCAGGAGCAAGATCGCTACTGCTAACTAAAGAGGCGATCGCCTGAGCAGCTCCTAAATTCATCTGCGTAGTGATTTGCGTAACCCTAGCATCAAGCGCACCTCGGAAGATCCCAGGAAATGCAAGTACATTATTGATTTGATTGGCATAGTCACTGCGACCTGTAGCGATTACGGCAACATCGTTTTCCACTAGTTCAGGCTGAATTTCAGGATTTGGATTTGCCATCGCGAATACAATCGGCGCAGGAGCCATACTCCTCACCATTTCAGGCGTAAGTGCTCCTTTCACACTCAGACCGACAAACATATCCGCACCTTTGATTACTTCGGCAAGAGAGCCAGAGCGATCGCTTGCAAATTCTAGTTTTTCGGGCGTGAGGTCGGGACGATCTTTGCTGATGCAACCCCTTGAGTCACACATCTCAATGCGCTTCACCCCAGCTTCGCGGAGGAGACGCGCCACCGCAATTCCTGAAGCCCCTGCACCATTCATCACAATTCGTACAGTATCAATAGGCTTGCTCACTACCTTGAGCGCGTTAATAGTAGCCGCCACAACCACGATCGCCGTGCCATGTTGGTCGTCATGATAAACAGGAATGTCTAATTCGGCTTTGAGACGCTTTTCAATTTCAAAACATCGAGGAGCGCTAATATCTTCAAGGTTCACGCCACCGAATCCGGGAGCAATTCGTTTGACAGTTTCGACAATTTCATCGACATCTTTCGTATTCAAACAAATTGGGAACGCATCTAGTCCTGCAAATTGTTTGAATAGCATAGCTTTGCCTTCCATCACGGGCATCGCAGCTTCAGGACCAATGTCTCCTAAGCCCAAAACGGCAGTGCCGTCTGTGACAACGGCGATCGTATTACATTTGATTGTGTAGTCATAGGCTTTGCGCTTATCACCCGCGATCGCCATGCAGACACGACCGACTCCGGGGGTATAGACCATAGCTAGATCGTCTTGACCTTTAACTGCAACCTTGGATTCGACATGGATTTTGCCGCCTTTATGCACACTGAAAGTGCGATCGTAAACATCGAGAACACGAATTTCTGGAACTGCCCTCACGACGGCTATCAACTCGTCCATATGCTCAGCGCTATAGGCATTTACCGTAATATCGCGCACCGAAATTTTGCGAGTTTGTTGGATTAGGTCAATCTGTCCTAGATTCCCTCCCGCTTCAGCCAGAGCACTAATCACGGAGGAAAGCATTCCTGCGCGATTAAGTAACTGTACGCGGATTGTCAAGCTAAAGCTGGGGTTAGGTGTTAATTGTTGCATCGTGAGGAGTAATTAAGTGCGTAGGGTCAGGATATGCCTGACCCTATGCAATGTTACCTGATTGATTGTCTGCTTTGCGTTACAAATCACACATCCCTAAAAAAAGTGTAGTTTAGGGTTCTTTATTTTACTGCACTTCCGTTAGCGCTAATTTTTATGACTCGACCAATTGGCGGGCAATATACCAAGTCAGGATGCCAGTAGCGAGAGCGATCGCGCTGAGTCCAAAAATCACCTTCTGCAAGCCAAAATAGGATTCGGCAATTCCTGCTACTGACAAGGGCAAACTAAGAGCAATATTCACCGCATTATTTTGTAATCCGAAGACTTTGCCGCGCACATCTTCAGGCGTTTCTTCTTGAATTACGGTCTGCATTGGAATCACGCATAAACCAGCAAAAATCCCTGTACCTGCGATCGCGATTAGTCCCAACCCAAAGCGATCGCTGAAAACCGCTAACATCCCTAAGAATGCACACATTCCTAAGGAGCCAACTAAAGCTAGCGTTTGGCGGCTACAGCGATCGCCGAGTTTAGCGACAATACCAGCCCCGATCGCCATTCCCAAACTTGCCACAGCCAAGAGAAACCCAAACTGCTCGGATTTAATTTCAGGCATCTCCTCTGCCAAACGGACAGCTAGTACCGTCAGAGCCGCAATAATTGAAAAAGTACAAATTAATTGGATGAGAGCCGATAAGGAAGTTTTTTTATGTTTGAGATATTGCAATCCTTCTTTAATGTCGTTCCAAAGATGAAAACTATCTCGGTGTAAGTCTTCTTTAGTTTCTCCCGTTTTTAACAAGATCAAGATGATCCCCGCAATTAAATAACTGCCCCCAACAAGGATTTCTTGACCAACATTATGCCAAAGGCGATCGGATAAAGCTAAGAGTGGCTCCCCTAAAGCAAATCCTAGAATCAACGCCGCCATAATCGTTGTGGTATAGAGGGAATTGGCGGCTAATAAGTTTGGTTTCTCAACGACGAGCGTAATCGCTGATTGCTCAGCAGGGGTAAAAAACTGCGTGAAGGTCGAGACTAAAAAGGTAATGCATAGTAGTCCCCAAAATCCAGTTGGTGCACCCCAAGGTAAGACGCTGTTTTTGGTAGTCCAGAGTAACAGGGGAATACTGAGAACTAAGACTCCACGCAGAATATTTGAACTAACTAAAACTGTTTTCTTATTCCAGCGATCAACATATACACCAGCGATCGATCCAAACAAAATTGCAGGAATTGTAAACGACACCATGACTGCGGAGACCCAACCGCTAATCGTTTCGCCCTTATTTTGAAATTGTGTAGAAACGATCGCAATTACAAGTACCAAAAAAATCTTATCTGCAATTTGCGAAAATACCTGCCCACTCCAGAGTGATAAAAAGTTGGGATTACGAAGAACCGATTGCGAATCGGCTTCTAAATCGTTTTGCCCATCGCTAGTTATGGCTGTACCGTTCTTGGCATGAGTATCAGTATTGTGAGCGTCAGCATGATTGGTATCGCGATTTTCTGGCAGATTCGGTGTAGGTGGGTCGAATAAATGGGTCATATATTAAAAAAAGCAGTTGTCAATCAGAGCCGAAGACTGGATTGGTCTATCAAAATGATACTGTGCATAGGCTCGCAACAATCTTTCAACTACAAGCCAATCTGTCGCGTGGGATTCTAGAATATTATCTGCTAAATCAGTTTGTGCGAGTTCTTGTACCGCGATGAGTTCAGGCGCTGTTAGATAGTGGCTGACACGGCTATACATAGCTTCACTGCCGATCGCTTCGTTCGGATTACCGTCATTTTCAAGGTCGATTACCCCACCGCCGACAATACTAAATCCTGCTTTCCATGTCTGAGTTTCTAGATTAGCGATCACTGGTCTTTGGGTAACGCAACAACTATGTACTTGTGGGGCAAACCCTGCGATCGCTAACAAGTGATAAATCCCATGCGCTAAATACGCTAATACATTTTGGTTGTCAGCATTTTGAATCCGATTTAGGTGCTCGACTAAAACCAAAAATAGCTCTTCTTGAGGCTGAGCAGATAATGCTTGCATGAGGGCAAGTTCAGACAAATATTGGGCGGCAGTAAGTTTACCTAAAGTTTTCCCTAAACCAACAAAAGATTGCAACATTTCAGCATTTTTAATCCGATCCATGTTGCGCCCCACAGATATATGTAGATCATTAACTACAAATAAGCCCGATCGCCCTGCCATAGCTGAGCGATGTTTTCGCGCTCCCCCTGCTACTGCTCTGATCAAGCCATGCTCTCTAGTGAGAATCGTCAATAGGCGATCGCTTTCGCCCAAGGGCATACCCTTGAGATTAATTCCTGTTGCTTGATATTCTTTAGGCAAATTAAGACTCTTGGCTAGGTACAAAGTAAGTAAGCTTAATTTAAAGATGAAATCCTAAAACCTGCGGCGCACGCGCAGCGTGCGCCGCAGGTTTTAAATCTGGATTTTAATTATGCCGAGGTACTAAGTGGTTGATTTGCAAAGCGCATCAACTATCTTCAGAATTTAAGTATAAGATCTATTGATTAGAGTCGTCACGAAGCGTTCTCTCTAACTTTTGAGATTTTAAGCAATTATTGCCATATTAACCACACTCAAGTTTAAAATGAGAAAGTAGTTTGCAGTTGATTACCCATAAACAGTCACCGATTGTTGTGCACAAATTTTAAACAAGCGCAATCGCTGATTTTCTTTATAACGTTTTACAGATTTTAGTATCTATTGCAATGACGAATTCTCCCAAGCGTGGTTTAAGCGAAGTTTTATCTCGGATTACCAATAAACTACAACAGGACTCGGTTGTCAGTGACGCACTTCATGAGTTAAGAAATCTACTCAATGTCGATCGCGTAGTTCTATATTATTTCTACACACAATGGAAAGGACAAGTAACGTTTGAAGCTATAAGCAATCACAAATATTCGATTGTTGGCTCAACTGGTCCTGAAGAATGCTTCAATCTCGAATATGCAGAACTTTATCTAGCAGGGCGGATCAAACATACTGATAATGTGGAAACCGCTGCAATCTCCGAATGTCATCGAGATTTCTTGAGAAATCTCCAAGTACGATCTAATTTGGTCGCACCAGTTTTAACCGATGGAAAGTTATGGGGACTACTGGTCGCTCATCAATGTCATGACGTGAAAACGTGGCAAACCAAGGATGTTGAATCAATACGCCAATATTCTCACAATTTAGCTTCAGCACGATCAATTAGCGAGTCATAATCATAAACTTAGAAAAATGATTTAGGATTGCTTTATAGGCGATCAATAATTTTATGCGTCCGAAATATATACTTCGCGTTACTAGATCGCTATTCTCAACCTATTACGCCTATATGCTCGAATATCGGGCAGAACTTTTTATCTGGGTATTGTCTAACTCTTTGCCATTTATTTTGATGGGAGCATGGCTAAAAGCATCAGAGAATAATAGTTTTGGATTAACTTCGTTAGAGTTTATTCGCTACTTTTTGGCTGTGTTTATTGTGCGGCAATTTAACATTGTGTGGGTGATTTGGGATTTTGAAAGAGAACTAATATCAGGACAACTATCCCATCGATTATTACAACCCATCGATCCATTTTGGCATCATTTGATTAATCACATTGCCGAGCGGTTCGCCAGAATACCAATGCTGGTAGTTTTAATCGTACTCTTTTTTGTTTTGTATCCACAATCCTTTTGGATTCCATCATTGTCAACTGGGCTAATTACAACTTTTATCGTAGCGATCGCTTTTCTTTTACGCTTTCTAATTCAATATAACTTTGGACTACTATCATTTTGGACAGAGCGTGCTAGTGCGATCGAGCAACTATGGTTTTTGTCCTATATTTTTCTGTCTGGCATAATTGCTCCCTTGGAGGTTTTTCCACCAATGATGCGGGAGATTGTCCTATGGACTCCATTCCCATATATGGTTTACTTCCCTGCGGCAATTTTGGTGGGAAAAGCTGTAGACATCTGGCAAGGACTTGGCGTAATGGCAGGATGGATGGGAATTTCCTTTATTGTGAATCGTTGGTTGTGGCGTAAAGGCATCAAGCAATATTCTGGTATGGGAGCTTAGGTATCATTCCTAGTCACTTTTCTCCAGCGATTTACGCACAAGCCCAAACCAAGGTTTAGGCTTTGGGCTTGTGATTACATCTACCTATTTATATAGCGCAAAACCCAGAAGAGAGTGGCGGCGCCAAGCGCCCCCAC
>CAIJEA010000567.1 GCA_903819605.1 uncultured cyanobacterium
TACACAGCCGCCGCAATAGTTGGCATTTCTTTTGGGATTGCGATCGGTACGAATGCATTTCTCTATCGAGCTTTCGATCCGATCTTCCAAGTATTGCGGACTATTCCTCCCCTTGCGTGGCTACCGATCGCCATGTCAGCATTCCAAGGCGTGAACGAATCTCTCAAGTCCGTTGGTCTTGATGTTACCGAAGCGGCTGCCTTATTTGTTATTTTTGTCACCTCGATTTGGCCAATTTTAATGAATACAGCAGTTGGGGTACAGCAAGTTCCTCAAGACTATCGCAATGTTTCCCGTGTCCTACGTTTGAGCAAGTTTGACTATTTCATCACGATCCTTATGCCTTCCGCCGCTCCCTATATTTTCACAGGATTACGGATTGCTGTTGGTCTATCTTGGTTAGCGATCGTTGCCGCAGAAATGTTGACTGGTGGTGTCGGAATCGGATTCTTTATATGGGATAGCTATAACAGCCAAAAGAGCAGCGAGTTAATCTTGGCACTCGTGTACATCGGCTTAATTGGATTTTTATTAGACAAAGTTGTTTATTACATCAGTAAATTAGTTGCTCAATCTGATTCCTAGTATTTTCCTTATTACCTTAATCTCCTATGCAAACGCTTGATATTACAGACAATAGTCAGCAAAAACATCAAGATCCATTTTTGGTCATAGACGGCGTTTCTAAGGTCTATCCAACGCCTAGAGGTCCTTATACCGTTCTAGAAGATGTCAACTTGACGATCTACGAAGGCGAGTTTATCTGCGTTATCGGTCACTCAGGCTGTGGTAAATCTACGCTCCTAAATATGGTGGCTGGGTTTAATAGACCGACATCTGGTGAAATTTGCTTGCGATCAAAGCCAATTCTCCGACCAGGTCCCGATCGCATGGTGGTATTTCAGAACTATTCTTTATTACCTTGGATGACTGCCTTTGAAAATGTCTATCTTGCCGTCAAGCAAGTGTATACCGACAAATCTAAAGAACAAAAAATCAAAATTGCCAAGGATAGCCTCGAAATGGTGGGTTTGACGGAAGCAATGCACAAAAAACCCAAAGAACTCTCTGGTGGTATGCGTCAGAGAGTATCGATCGCCCGCGCTTTATCGATTCGACCTGAAGTACTAATTCTCGACGAACCTTTCGGGGCATTAGATGTAATGACTCGCGAAGAGTTGCAAGAAGAATTGCTGGCAATTTGGCGCGAAAATCGCGTTACCGCCTTGATGATCACCCATGAGATAGATGAAGCTCTATTTCTCGCCGATCGCATTGTGATGATGAGTAATGGTCCCGCAGCCAATGTTGCCGAAATTATTGAAGTTCCCTTTGCCCGTCCCCGAGATCGTAAAGCGATCGCTGACGATCCTCGTTATTACACCCTTCGCAACTACATTCTAGAATTTCTCTACAATCGTTTTGCACTTGCTGATGAGGCTGATTAAATTACGAATTATCAATTACGAATTATCAATTTAATTGTTCATAATTCCTTAATTGCTAAATAGTAACGCTCAATTCGTAATTCGTAATTCATAATTCCTTAACCCCTAATCAATCATCAATAAACGCCATGTCTACATTCCTAGAAATCGATCACGTCAGTCGTGTTTTTAAATCCAGTAACGGAAAACCATACGTTGCGGTCAAAGATGTCTACTTTGAGATGAAAGAAGGTGAATTTGTTTCGATCATTGGACATTCTGGCTGTGGCAAATCCACTGTTTTAAATATTCTATCTGGATTAGACAAAGCTAGCACTGGAGGTATTGTCTTAGAGGGTAGAGAGGTTCGTGAGCCAGGTCCCGATCGCATGTTGGTTTTCCAAAATCATTCGTTATTACCTTGGTTAACGGTAAGGCAAAATATTGGATTGGCAGTTAATCGTGTTTTAAAAGATTTAACTAAAGAAGAACGCCGCCGCATCATTCAAGAAAATATCGATTTAGTAGGCTTAAGTCATGCTGCGGATAAGTATCCAAGAGAAATTTCAGGTGGAATGAAACAAAGGGTAGGAATCGCCCGTGCTTTATCAATTAAGCCCAAAATTCTTTTACTAGACGAGCCTTTTGGAGCCTTGGATGCATTAACGAGGGGAAGATTGCAAGAGAAATTAATGCATATTTGTGATGAGCATAAAATCTCAGCAGTGATGATTACCCATGATGTCGATGAGGCTCTACTGCTAAGCGATCGCATCATTATGATGACCAATGGACCTGAAGCAAAAATCGGGCAAATCCTCACCGTTGATTTACCCCATCCACGCAAGCGACTTGAATCAGTAAATCATCCTAACTATTATCGACTTCGGAGCGAAGTTGTAAGCTTCCTCGATCGCCAAAAGCAGATCAAGCTAGAAAAGGCGAAGAACAAGAGCATGGCAGCGATTAGTCGCGGTAATATCGAGAAAACTAATCTTACGATTGGCTATATTCCACTTACAGACTGCGCTCCCTTTGCGATCGCGCAAGAGAAGGGGATTTTTGCTAAATATGGTTTGGATGTTACCCTTTCCAAAGAAAGTAGTTGGAACGCTTTAGCAGAAGGGATTCGCGAAGGTCGGTTAGATGCAGCCCAAATGGTAACGGGAATGCCACTTGCGATTACGCTCGGTATGGGCAACAAGATTCCAGTCCCTGTGGTGACATCGCTCACTCTCAGCCGCAATGGCAATGCCATCACCCTCAGTAAACGACTTCAGGATGAGGGAGTACATGACCTCACATCGCTTAAAGCCTATATCAATAAATTTGAAGATGCGTACAACCCTGCGATGGGCATGGTACATCACGCATCAATGCATAACTTACTACTGCGTCATTGGTTAGCCAGTGGCGCGATCGAGCCAGACAAAGATGTTGATGTAATCGTGATACCACCGCCACAGATGGTTTCTAATCTCATGGCAAATAATATTATCGGCTACTGTGTAGGCGAACCTTGGAACGTACGTGCAGTGCATGATAACGTTGGTTTTGTCGTAGCAACTGACCTTGATATTTGGCGCGGGCATCCCGAAAAGGTATTAGGAGTTCGCAAAGACTGGGCAGAACAATATCCAAATACCCATCTTGCAGTTGTCAAAGCACTATTGGAGGCATCACAATTCTGCGAACCCTTAGAAAATCGCGATGAAGTCGTGCTGACTTTAGCACAACCAAATTATCTCAATCTCGATCCAGTCTATATCCGACCTGGCTTTGCTGGTCCCTATCGGGTCAGTACCCTAGAAGCTAAATATGACCAAGATTTCTGTCAATTTGGTTTAAATAATATGCCATCACGGAAAGAGCATCTATGGGTAATGACCCAAATGGCACGTTGGGGCTTGATCGATTTCCCAGAGAACCATGCAGAGGTTATTTATAACCTTTTAGCAACAAATGTCTACCAACAAGCCGCTAGAGACCTAGAACTACCGATCTTGGAAGAAGACAAATCCCCAATCATTTTGGCAGATGGAACGATTTTTGACCCCTCCGATCCCATCGCCTCCCTACGCTCAATGCCATATTCAAAATTCACCGAAGCAACCTATTTCGATCCAGTCAAAGGTTTTACTTCTAAAAAAGTAGCTGTTCGCCAATAGCTAAATACCCGTCTATGTCTGCAACTACTCCTTCTATTATCCATCCTAAAACTACTACAGCTCAAATCGTCAAAACACTCTGTCCTTATTGTGGTGTAGGCTGCGGTTTGGAAGTAGTAGAAACAACTAATCAACCAACCGCAAAATTTCCCGATCGCTTCAAAGTCAGAGGCGATCGCGCTCATCCCTCTAGTCAAGGAATGGTCTGCGTTAAAGGTGCAACGATCGCCGAATCGATTCAAAAGGATCGGCTACTACATCCAATGATGCGCGATCGCCTTGACGATGATTTTCGCCAAGTTAGTTGGGATGATGCTCTCGACGCGATCGCGAATCAGATCCAGAAAGTTATCGAGACCAAAGGCGCAGACTCTCTCTGCATGTACGGGTCTGGACAATTTCAAACCGAAGATTACTACATCGCTCAAAAATTATTTAAAGGCTGTTTGGGAACCAATAACTTTGATGCCAACTCGCGTCTTTGCATGTCATCGGCGGTTTCGGGCTATGCCAAAAGCTTTGGCTCCGATGGACCTCCCTGTTGCTATGAAGATTTAGATATTACCGATTGTCTATTCGCGATCGGCACAAATACCGCAGAATGCCATCCGATTATCTTCAATCGCTTTCGTCGCCATCACAAAAAAAATCCCCATGTTAAATTAGTTGTCGTCGATCCGCGCCGTACGCAAACAGCGGAAGTTGCCGATTTACATCTAGCAATTCAACCTGGAACTGATATTGATTTATTAAATGGGATTGCCCATTTGCTGATACTTTGGGGGAAATGCGATCGCCAGTTTATCGAGCAACACACCATTGGCTTTGCCGAGTTCAGCGAAATCACGCAACTTTATACACCCGAATTTGTATCCCGTAGTTGTGGAATTAATATTGACGATCTACATCTAGCTGCTACATATTGGGCAGAATCCCAACGAGTTCTATCCATTTGGTCTATGGGTGTCAATCAATCCACCCAAGGTACAGCAAAAGTCCAATGCATCATTAATTTACATCTATTAACTGCCCAAATTGGCAAAGCAGGTGCGGGTCCTTTTTCATTAACAGGACAACCCAATGCAATGGGTGGGCGTGAAGCGGGCGGCTTGGCACATTTACTTCCTGGTTATAGGTTTGTTGCTAACCCACAACATCGCGCAGAGCTAGAAACTTTTTGGGGTTTACCAACTGGACAAATTTCCGATCGCATCGGTCGTACTGCATGGGATATGGTGCGAGGATTAGAATCTGATGAAGTGGATTTTCTTTGGA
>CAIJEA010000568.1 GCA_903819605.1 uncultured cyanobacterium
TAACTATGTATTAGACGGAAACTTTCTGTCTAATCTGACTATAGGGTGATTAGCCCGAAAGTCAAGTTTCTGGCTAATCACCCTATATGGGGTGTTATGCAGAAAAATTCTGGCTATTTACCTTATGTAGGACGTTATGCAGAAAAATTCTGCCTAATCACCTTTTTAGCGTGTTATCCCGACTATATCATGTATTATTTAGGTTATTGGTTAATAATTTTATAATGCAAATTGCATCCGCCATCTCGGAAACTGTTACATAGAGTTGGCGATCGCATACGGCTTAAGCACTATTTCTAATGCAATCAGAAAAACTATGTGCAATGGATCAAACTGTTTAAGCTATTTCACATCTTTTATTTCGTGCTAGCATTAAATTGAATGTAAATTTAGTGCATCATCTCTATGATTAACCTCAGTCAAGACATTCAACCCCTATCCACCTTCAAGCGAAATACCAACGAACTCATCACCCAGATGAGAAACACTGGACATCCCATAGTATTAACCATCAACGGCAAAGCAGAATTAGTCGTACTAGATGCAGCCTCCTATCAACAATTGCTTAATACCATTGAAGAACTAGAAACCATCATTGGCATTAAAAAAGGATTAGAAGACTTGGCACAGGGTCACACTAGACCTCTGAACCAATTTGTTGAAGAAATGCAAAAAAAACATGGAATTTCAAGTTAGGCTAACTCGTTCCTCAGAGCAACAAATAGAGTCAATTTATTTATGGTTAAAGGAGCGTAACCCTGAATATGCAGATCAATGGTTTAGAGGATTAATGAATGCGATCGCCACATTACAAGACAAGCCCAGACGCTGCCCCTTAATCAAGGAAAATCATTCTACTTCTGAAGAAATTAGACAGATTCTTTACGGTAAATCAAGAAGTAAATATCGAGTTATGTTTGCTATTAGAGAAAATACTGTACACATTGTTTATGTGCGTCATAGCGCGCAATCTTCAATTACTTTTAATCCCATAGATTTTGAGTAATGAATAATGGTAAAAAAGCAAAAGAAATTAAAGATATGACGATCGCCACAGAAAAAGCTAAATCTAAAGCCAAAATTTGGACTGATGAAGAGTTCATGGCTTTACCCGATCGCGGCGATCGAGTGCGACCTGTTGCCGAACAAAGGATCTGGCTAGAAAACATCAGTTGGCAAACCTTTGAGCGATTGCTAGAAGATATAGGCGATCGCCGCAGCACTTTATTTCATTACATCAATGGAAACTTAGAAATTATGTCGCCAATGGCGCTACATGAGCGCAGCAATCGGTTTATTGATGATTTGATTCGAGTGCTGTCCGATGAACTAGAAATAGATTTATGTAAATGCGGCTCATTATTGATGCGGATTCCTGAACTCAAGATTGGTGCAGAACCAGATTCTTGCTATTACATTCAAAATGAGCCAAAGATTCGCAACCAACAAGTAATTACGATGGGGCAAGATCCGCCACCCGATCTCGTTTTAGAAGTTGATATTATCAATCCGAGCGATCGCCGTTTACCGATCTATGTCCAACTCCAAGTCCCTGAAATTTGGATCTATGACGGCTATAGCTTAGAGTTTCTAGGCTTAGAAAATGGGGCATATCAAAAAATAGAACATAGTCTGTCTTTTCCTAATTTGCCTGCGGCGGTGGTAGTGGAGTTTGTGCAGAAACGACTTGAATTAGGCGATCGCCAAACCCTCAAAGAATTTCGGCAATGGGTGAGCGATAACCTTAAAAAAAGCTAGAGACTATTCGGGATCACGCAAAAAAGACTGTTAGTATATTAAGTAATAATAATTAACATAACTTTTTAACATCCATTGTTTTTATCTCCTGACAAGGTTGAACTTGAGGAGCGCTCCTTAGCACGGGCAACAGTTCAGGTTCTACCCCCTACTGTCAATGTCACGTCAGCGTTTCCGCAATACTTATCACAATATTTGCTAGTCACTGCTTCACTGTTACAACATTGGCGCGTCTGGTTTGCATCACTTTTTTTAGTATCAGTCCCCGTCTTCTTTGAAGCTCCCCTTGTACGCTATGCACCTTGGTTGAGCCTAATTTGTACCGTCGGTTGGTTAGCGATAGCCAAACATCTCCGAGAAGATCCCACAACAAAAATTTGGGGAAGTTTAGTCTGGGGCTTTAGTCTCACTTGGTTATGTGGTTCTTTGTATTGGGGCTGGTTGCGTTGGGAACCAGCTTATCATGTGCCTGTAGAAGCTTTGGCGCTACCTTGGGCAATCTGGGCAACTCGTCATGATTCGCATCGAGTTGGAGGCTGGTTCTATATTGGTTCCTTATTGGGAACAGCTATAACCGATCTCTATTTCTACATCACCAATCTTTTCCCGCATTGGCAATCCCTAATGCAGGTTGAGTCAGATCTTAGTCTTGCTCAGCCAATTTTGAAAAATGCCTTAGCTCTCGTCGAAACGCCTTGGGGGATGACTTGGGCTTGTATTCTTGCCGCATTGCTTTTAGTAACTGGTAATAAAGCCATGCGATCGCCAAATTTAGCTTATTGGGCATTTGGCGGTGCAGTCCTTGGGACAATTTTTGTAGATTTGCTATTTTTTATCGTCGCAGTACTAGGCTAAAAAAGAGAGGGAGCAAAGCTCCCTCTCTTTTTTTAGCAAATAAAAACCCAGCGCTTTGGGCGCTGGGTGCAGTCAGTTTAAGGCTTCATTGATTAGTAGATTACTAGAAGCAATTGCCTCTTTACCTCACGCGATCGGGTGAAATATTTCCAAACAAAAACAGCTCTGCAACGCAGAGCTGTTTTTGCTTAATCGAGGGGTAAAGAATCTACTTTTTTAAATTCGCCATTCCAAGGAGCAAAAAATGGTAAGAACATCATTCCTGGAATCGCTAAAACTAGTGTCAATAAGAAAAACAGTGCCCAGCCCTTGCCGTCACTACCCGCTAGCCACGAGATTTGGTTGATCGCTGTCCATGATGGCATGTTGCGCTGAATAAATTGGGCGGACTCGCCAGAAAATGGTGCTGCTAAGAGATCGCGCCCAACGGCAAAAAGGCTAGTTAGCAATGCAAATTGAGTTGCTGAAAAGCTTGGGTTACATAGCAACATTAAAAATCCTAGAAATCCTGCGGTTCCCAATCCACCACAAAAATTCTCGACATTAATGGCAACAAGTAAAACTAGATCGTTTTTGCCAACAATAGAAATTGTGTAATATCCAAGATTGCTAATCGCTTGGAGAAAACCAAAAATCCATAGAGACCGATTTACACCAATTTTGCTTAAAATTGCACCACCCGATAGGGTTCCTACAATTGTCGCCACTAGTCCAAGTCCCTGACGGACAGTACCGATGGTGGCATCATCAAAAATTCCTTTTAAAAAAGGAACTGCCATTTTGTTAGCCATAGCTTCGCTAAACCGATAGAAAATCGTGAAGATAATAATCAGTACGACCTTGGTTAGCCCCAAACGCTGGAAAAATTCTTGAAACGGTTTGATTACGGCTTCGTCTAATGAGGCTGGTCTAATATCTACTTCTGGTGGCTCAGGGGCAGCGATAGTGGCAAATATTCCCAGACTCATGACGATAGCTAAAATGATATATACCCAAGCCCAACCAAATTTACTGGCGAGATTAAACCCCACAAAGCCCGCAAATAATAGTGCAATTCGATAACCCATTACCCAAATACCAACACCTGCGCCTACTTCCTGTACTTCCAGTACATCAGTACGATAGGCATCGATCGCAATATCTTGGGTGGCACTGAGAAAGGCAAGAATTAAAGCAGCGATCGCTAATATTGGCAAAGCCCCTACTCGCTCGGTTGGCAAAATATTGCCAA
Source organism: uncultured cyanobacterium (assembly GCA_903819605.1). Taxonomy (GTDB): domain Bacteria; phylum Cyanobacteriota; class Cyanobacteriia; order Pseudanabaenales; family Pseudanabaenaceae; genus Pseudanabaena. The sequence goes on from CAIJEA010000568.1 coordinate 3,845, forward strand.
TTGTAAACATTTGCCATGCGATCGCTAAAATCGCTAGAACTAAACCTCCTTGTGTTAGCAAAATCCAACCTCGCCGCCTTCCTAAAAACGGTGGTACAAAGCGATCGATTAATGGCGACCATAAAAATTTGAGGGAATAGGGTAAGGAAACTAAGCCTAGCCAACCAATTGTACTGAGGTCAAACCTAGCGCTGGTAAGCCATGCGCGAAAAGCATCATCGGTCAGGGCATAGGGTAAACCCGATGCAAATCCTAATGCTAAAAGAGCCGCCATCTTGCGACTCTGAAAAACCCGAAAAAACTGGGCGATCGTATTCATATCAAAGAATTAGACTACAATATATATGTAAGCGGAGACGAAAGTTTCCGTTCACTCCTCACACCACATTCCGCCTGAGCTTATGAGCAGCAAAGGCGGTTTCTTATTTTTTGACTACATAGTTTTGTAGCGGCTATTCTTAGAGCTTCGATCGCTAGCGATTTCAAGCTTATTAGAAATAACTGATGGTGCTTCGCGCTTCGTATTATAGCGATCGCAGTGATATATAAAACAATACAAAGCCTCAAAACAAGAAATACTATTTCTCATTTTGGGCTTTGAATCTTTTGGCAGCTTAGGAACTTTATATTTCAGGATTATAATTGCAGTATCTAGCTATACAACTTTGGTTTTTATCAAATTTGTATAGCTAGCTGTTATACTACCTACACGTAATTTTTAAAAGTAAGAAGTTTTTAGTATTTAGGGAGTTAGCAAAGCATGTCATCAGCGATCGCCGTCACAGATGCTAGCTTTGAGCAGGACGTACTTAAAAGTGACATCCCTGTTCTAGTAGATTTTTGGGCACCTTGGTGTGGACCCTGCCGTATGGTTGCTCCTGTAGTGGAAGAAGTAGCTACACAGTATGAGGGCAAGATCAAAGTTTTTAAACTTAATACCGATGAGAATCCAAGCGTAGCTGGTCAATATGGTATACGTAGTATTCCTACACTTATGCTATTTAAGGCTGGTCAACGTGTGGATGTAGTTGTAGGGGCTGTCCCTAAGACAACGCTTTCCACCACAATTGAAAAGCACTTAGATACTTAAAAGAGTTTCGTATTTGCTTACTAGAGACAAAAGAGTACGTAAACCGTCCTCTTTTGTTTTGTGTTTCTACCTAACGTAAGGCGCTATATTTAGATAGATACCCTCTTCTCAGCTAAAGAGTAAACTTTATAAAGTGAATAATTGTAGTGCTTACACAAAAATGACTTGTAACCCTTATTTCTTAGTAGGGGTAATTCATGAATTGCCCCTACATTTTTGTTCTTTTGCGTGAGTCCTAAATTGGTAGTACGTGGCTTTGCCCCGCACCACCAATTATTCACTGACATAGAAGTATTTTTTCACTAAACTCATTTAACGATTCTAAGTAGTGCCGCAATCTAAAATTGTCGAAATTTTATCTGCTGACGAATTACGTCGGACGGTTAATCGTTTAGCTTCGCAAGTTGTAGAAGCTAGTGATGATTTATCAAATGTTGTCTTGCTTGGTATTTATACTCGTGGTGTACCTCTTAGTGCCGCGATCGCTAAGCAGATACAGACTCTTGAAGATGTTTTAGTTCCGTCGGGGGCACTGGACATTACATTTTATCGAGATGACTTAGATCGGATTGGCTTACGAACACCGAGTAAGACCGAAATTCCCTTTGACGTTAATGGCAAAACCGTCGTCTTGGTGGATGATGTGATTTATAGCGGTCGAACGATTGGTGCAGCGTTGAGTGCTATTAATGATTACGGTCGCCCTAAAGCTTTGAGATTATTAGTTTTGATCGATCGCGGTCATCGCGAGCTTCCAATCCATCCCGATTATGTAGGACGGACTTTGCCAACTTCTAAGGATGAGCAGGTAAAGGTTTTTTTGAGTGCGGCAGGTGATGGTCGCGATGGTGTTGAGCTAATCAAGCCTATAAATTAGGAGATCATGATTTGTATATTCTCCTAATCGATCATCACATCGATTAACGAAAAAGCCGTTGGTAGTGAGAGCTATATAACTGCGATCGCTCGCTTACATTCCTTTTAAGATTATTTAAAACAGGGCTAATTACGAATAGTGTAGTTCTAGTTAAGTTCGCTTTGATTGTGGTGGATGCCATATCTGCAAGAGGAACCGTTAAAATTTTTTCATCTTCCCAACCTAATCGATAGCAAATAGCAACGGTGGTATCGGCTGGATAATGCTCCATTAGTTTGGATTGGGCATTCTCAACATGATGAGCGCTGAGATATAGGCAAAGTGAGGCTTGGTGAGATGCGAGACTCGATAGTTCTTCGCGTTCAGGAACTTGAGTGCGTCCACTGATGCGCGTGAGAATAATTGTTTGTACTAATTCTGGGAAAGTTAATTCTACTTGTAAACGGGCTGCTGCTAGCTGAAAAGCGCTAACACCAGGAATAATTTCAAAAGGAATTTGGGCTTCTCTAAGAGCAACCATTTGTTCTTGAATTGCGCCGTATAGACTAGGATCGCCATCGTGTAGACGGACTACTAATTTATGCGATCGCACCCTATCAACAATAATCTCTAAAATCTCCTCCAGAGATTTGCTCGCAGTAGGAATAATTTCGGCATCGGCACGACAAAATTGCAGCATTGAGTCAGGGATGAGGGAATTAGCATAAACGATCACATCGGCTTTGATGAGTAAATTTCGCCCCTTAACTGTAATTAGATCGGGGTCACCAGGCCCCGCACCTACGATATAAACTGGTTGCATTACAAAACTCTAAGATAAATAGGACTTAAGCAAAAACAGATTGAAATCCCTATTTTACGGTAGAGGCAATTCATGAATTACCTCTACTCTGTATTTATCTTAGACAACTAACTGCCCTAAGCGATCGCACAATACTGTTTTGATCTCAATCGTAAGATCAGTGTACTTTTTTACATAGGCTGTAGCGCGTTGTGTAATTTGATCGGTGAGATATTGGAAAACTGGGCGATCGCAGCCCTGCTCAACTAATAACTTATGTACAACTTCGGCGGTAGGCGATCGCTCGATTGCTTGGATTAGTTCTATCGGTAAATTTTCATGGACAGCCGCTCGAACTAGAATATCAATTCTGGCATCAGCTAAGTGACTGGAAGTATTAAAAATCCCTCCTGCGAGCTTTAATAACTTGCCATGATAGCCAACTAGAGTAATCGAAGTTACACCTAAGAGTGCTGCTTCTACTAACATTGCGCCAACCCAATTTGCAGTTTGGACTAATTGCGAAGCTTGAAAACCTAGATTTTGAGCTACTTGATGACCATTTGCCCCAATGTAAAAAGCTATTTTATGGGAATTCATCGCTTTGGCACGTAAATCCGCTCGAAATTCTTCCAGTTTATCTTCTACAGAGAGTGGTTTTGATATAGCAGAAGTTCCCAGTAGCGATAAGCCTTCAAGAATACCAAAAGCGGCATTAGAGGTTCGCTTGGCGAGCGATCGCCCTTCAGGCAAAATAAATTTAATCCTCGCAGTAGTAGAAGGTTGCAGCAAAGGTAGAAGATTTACTTCTGCTAAATCGTTTGCTAATTTGTAGATTGCGGGTTCACCACTTGCAGTTCTTCCTAATCCTTCTCCTGCTTCTAAAATCAATCTTGATGGCACGGCTAGATCGGTAGAAATTTCCAATTGTACCCATGCCCAAATAGGAGTTCCTGCGGTCAGATCGAGATTATCTCCTGGATCGCTATTAGCGATCGCTAGCGCCGTATTTTCATTAATAATGGCACTTTGAGCGATCGCAATTTCGCCAATTCCAGACTCTAATAGATTAAGCTCTACA